>JANMNC010000040.1:0-14368 GCA_031373695.1 Methylotenera sp.
GTTAAATCTTCGGCTTTACCGTTCACTTTTTCTAGGGCTTGGTAAATTGGCACAGTACCGATTGGCACAGGTGAGTTGCGGATAATCCACTCGCGCGTTTCGTGGATATTTTTACCAGTCGATAAATCCATCACGGTATCGCCACCCCAACGTGTGCCCCATACCATTTTTTCTACCTCCTCAGAGATAGAAGAACCTAGCGCAGAGTTACCAATGTTGGCGTTAATTTTAACCAAGAAATTACGGCCAATAATCATTGGCTCAATTTCTGGGTGATTGATATTTACAGGGATAATCGCGCGGCCTAAAGCTACTTCACTGCGCACAAATTCTGGCGTAATCACGGCTGGAATGCTCGCGCCAAAGTCGTGGCCTTTATGTTGTTTCTGTAATAAGTCGCTCATGTTTTCGCGACGTTGATTTTCACGAATAGCGATGTATTCCATCTCTGGCGTGATAATACCTTTACGTGCGTAATGCATTTGGCTGACGTTTGCGCCTGCTTTTGCACGTAGTGGTTTGCGTGTTAAGTTAAAGCGCATGGCGCTCAACTCTGGGTCGGTTTTGCGTTGTTGGCCAAACTCTGAACTTGGGCCATCTAATTGTTCAACATCACCACGCTCCATAATCCAAGCTGCGCGTAGTGCTGGCAAACCATTGCGAATATCCACGCTTACAGTTGGGTCTGTATATACGCCAGACGTGTCGTACACCATTACGGGTGGATTTTTCTCAGCGCCAAACATAGATGGCGTGTCTGAAAGTGAAATTTCACGAAACGGTACTTGAATATCAGGGCGCGAGCCTTGAATGTACACTTTGCGTGAGTTGGCAAAAGGTTTTTTGGTGTCTGGGTCAATTTCAGCAGTTTCGCCTGAAAATTTGACTAGATTTTTGTGTAAATTTTTGTCGGTAGCGTTCATTTTGAGCATCCTAGCAATAAAAAACGTGGGATGCATAATGAAGCTGCATTCCCTACGGCGGCATTACCCACATCAGGTTCAAAGGGTGATTCTCACTGCATGTTTTGATTTGAAAATTAACCAAAAATGCAGACCCCTAGCAATAGGCCAAATGTACGCGAATAGTGACAAAAAGGCAAGAATTAGCTTGCAAAGCTTGGCCTGAAAAAGTTTAAATTAAACTAAAATTTAGCTATTTTTAACAAAAAATGATATAAATGCAGTTATAAATCAAACTAACTATAACGTAGGTCTACTATGATATTTATCGCAATTTATTATGTGTTGGCTATAGCAGTGCTAACCCTGCATTTCACAGGGCACTTAGAACGTTGGAATATGGAGTGGTTAGTGTTTGTGTTTGCTGTGACGGTTTTCCCTGCTGTTATGTATTTATAGGTTTTTAGCTACTAAATTTGGTTTTATTAAAGTTTAATTTTTAGCCATGGCTGGCTAAGCCATTATTTTTTAGCGCGTTTGCAAAATTTCGGCCAATTTTCTGGCATACGTAACCCTCATATAGTTTTTAAATAAATAGTTTTCCAAGGCACAGTTTTAACTAGTTATGCTTGACAAGATTAACTTAACGCTGTTAAATTAACGTCGTTAAGTAAAATTAAATACCATGCCACCAAAACCCAAAACAGAGCTAGAGCGTCAACAGCTGCGTACCTTGATTATAGATACTGCGCGTGAGCTATTTGTATCGCACGGGGTTGAGGCAGTGACAATGCGCGAAATTGCCAAGCGTATTGGTTATTCGGCTACTAGCATTTATTTGCATTTTGCTGATAGAGAAGCATTGCTACGCGATATTTGTGATATCGATTTTTTAGCGCTTGCATCTAGCTTAAAGGATGTTTCAAAAATTGCTGGGCCTGTAGAGCGTTTACAAGCATTAGGACGAGGCTATGCGGAGTTTGCCTTAAATTACCCAAACCACTATCGTTTAATGTTTATGACAAAGCGCACCATGTGCGATCCACAACAATCTAGCGTACAGCAGAATAATGCAGAGCAAGATGCTTATTATCAATTAAAAATTGCAGTTAATGATGTGTATGCGGCTGGCTATTTTAGGGGTGATTTAACAGATAAAGCGTTAATCGCCCAAACCATATGGGCTGGCATGCATGGGGTGTGTTCGTTGCAAATTAATATGGCAAATGATGTTTGGATTGACTGGGTTGATATTAACGCGAGACTGCAGCTGATGCAAACAACCATGATGCGTGGCCTATTAAAAGATTAGTCTGCAAAGTT
Source organism: Methylotenera sp. (assembly GCA_031373695.1). GTDB lineage: Bacteria > Pseudomonadota > Gammaproteobacteria > Burkholderiales > Methylophilaceae > Methylotenera_A. The sequence continues at coordinate 2,226 of JANMNC010000040.1, forward strand.
GAATCAGTAGATTTTATATAACAACTTTTGATTTTTGATTAGATAGTATTGATGGGTAAGTTTTGATTAGATAATTTTGATTTGAAAGTATGGCAATGAAAAAGATATTAACAACAATAACCATAAGTCTATTTTTAACCGCTTGTGAGAAGCCAGTAGAGCCGCCACCGCCACCGCGCCCTGCGCTAGTGGTTGTTGTTGGTAAAACTTTAACTAATCAAGATATGGTGCTAGTGGGCGAGGTGAAATCGCGCTTTGAAGCCAACCTTGCTTTTAGAATCAATGGCAAAATTATTGAACGCCTAGTTGATGTAGGGGCGATTGTTAAAAAGGGTCAAGTGTTGGCAAAACTAGATGCTGCTGATGCCAACTTAAGTGCGGCTGCAGCCACGGCAGATGTGCGAGCGGCAGAGGCGAATCACGCGTTAGCTAAAGCAGAGGTTGAGCGTCAACGTACTTTGTTTAACAAAAAATTTATATCGGCATCTGCGTTAGATTTGCGCGAGGCAGAGCTTAAAACCTCATCAGCGCGCCTACAACAAGTAAAAGCGCAAGCAGCAGTATCGGGCAACCAATCACGCTATACCGCGCTAGTGGCCAATAGCGATGGCGTTGTTACGCAAATTAACGCAGAGCCAGGCCAAGTGATTGAGGCAGGCACAATGATTGCACAAGTGGTTGATACAAAACAAATTGAAGTACTTGTAGCAGTGCCAGAATCGCGCATGGCAAATTTAAAAATAGGTGATCCAGTAACCATTAAGTTATGGGCGCAATCTGACGCTACTTACCAAGGCAAAATACGCGAAATAGCACCCGCAGCTAACTCGGCCACCCGTGCGTTTGATGTGCGAGTAGCACTGACTAATGCCAACACAGCGGTTAGGCTGGGCATGACAGCGGGTGTGCGCTTTGCGCAAAACGATTCATTAGAAGATATGGTGATTCCATCTGCTGCCATTACTAAAATAGACGGAAAAACCAGCGTTTGGGTGATTGATAAATCTACTCAAAGCCAAATTGGAATTGCCAACCCGCGAGAAGTCAGTGTTGGCCAATTTACAGAGCAAGGTGTAATGATTATGAGTGGTTTGCAAGCAGGCGAGATGGTGGCAGTTGCAGGTGTGCACACTTTAATTAAAGGTCAAAAAGTTAAACTAATGGTGGTTGCGCCATGAGCGATGAAACCACAGTTGCACAGCAAGCTAAAAATACGAATAGCGAGTTAGCTAAAAATCAATCGGGTGATTTGCCACAAAACGAAAACACGCGTTTTAATTTATCAGTCTGGGCGCTAAATCATCAAACGCTCGTGTTGTATCTGATGCTAATGCTCACCATTACTGGCTTATTGGCTTACAGCAAGCTAGGTCAATCAGAAGACCCGCCATTTACATTTAAAGTGATGTTGGTGCGCACCACTTGGCCTGGGGCAAGTGCGGTAGAAGTCGAGCAACAAATCACTGATAAAATTGAGAAAAAAATACAAGAAGTACCGCACCTTGATTATTCTAGTAGCTATTCTAGGCCTGGCGAATCGTTGATTTTTATTGTGATTAAGGATGATACTTTTTCACAAGATATACCCAGTATTTGGTATCAGGTACGTAAAAAAATTGGTGATATTAGGCATACGCTGCCACAAAATTTAGAAAGCCTGACTTTTAATGACGAATTTAGTGACGTATACGGCAGCATGTATGCCTTGACTGGCGATGGGTTTGATAACTTTGCCTTAAAAAAACAAGCTGAAATTATTCGGTCAGAAATTTTAAGAACCAGTGACGTTGCAAAAGTAGATTTTTTTGGCGAGCGAAAACAACGTATTTTTTTAGAGCTTTCTAATGCCAAACTATCTACTTTAGGCATTAGCACCAGCGAGCTTATTGCTATTTTACAAACGCAAAATGCAGTTGTACGCGGCGGTACGTTCGATTCGCCCAAAGAGCGCATTCGTATTGAGGTTTCGGGCAGATATAATACTTTAGAAGATTTGCGAGAAATTAGGCTGCGTGCCAATAAACAAGATTTTAGGCTAGGCGATGTAGCCCGAGTTTACAGGGGCTATGAAGATCCGCCAAAAGAAACCGTGCGCTATGGTGGCAATGAAACTTTGCTGCTGGGTGTGAGCATGCGCGAGGGTGGCGATGTGATTGCTTTAGGGCATGCGCTAGATAAAAAAATAGAGAAAATTCAGCAAAATTTGCCAGTGGGTTTAAGTTTTGAAACAGTTACTTCACAGCCAAAAATTGTGGCTAACTCGGTGAATGATTTTGTAAATTCACTGGTTGAGGCGCTAGTAATAGTGCTGGCTGTAAGTTTGCTATCACTTGGTTGGCGCACAGGTATTGTGGTGGCCATAACTATTCCAATTGTGTTGGCTGCAACTTTTTTAGTGATGAATTCGCTTAATATTGGCCTACATAAAATTTCGCTAGGCGCGTTAATATTAGCACTGGGGCTGTTGGTGGATGATGCAATTATTGCAGTAGAAATGATGTCATCTAAAATGGAGCAGGGTTGGGACAGAGTCAGGGCCGCCTCGTTTGCTTACAGCTCAACCGCCATGCCTATGTTAACTGGCACCTTGGTTACTGTTGCAGGGTTTTTGCCTATTGCCACCGCAGCATCTAGCACGGGCGAATATACGCGTTCAATCTTTCAGGTAACAGCCATTGCGTTAATTATTTCATGGTTTGCAGCAGTAATTTTTGTACCCTATTTGGGCTACCATTTATTGCCCGATTACGCAGCTAAGCCAAAACCATCTAAATTAAAACTATGGCTGCAAACCAAGCTTAATAAGGTTAAATTTAATCGTATTAATCAAGTTGATAGTATTCAAATTGACAGTAATCATCATCACGATATTTATAACACTAAGTTTTACAGCTTATTTCGCCAAATTGTGACGGGCTGCGTGCGTTATAGCAAAACAGTTATTGCCGTTACCTTAATCATGTTTGTGATATCTATTATTGGGTTTAGTAAGGTGCAACAGCAGTTTTTCCCTGATTCTACTAGGCTAGAGCTAATGGTAGATTTGCGTATGACTGAAGGCGCTTCATACCATGCCACCAACGATGAGGTAAAAAAATTAGAAACTTGGTTAAGCGCTTGGAACAAGAAAAATCAAGGTATTGAAAATTTTGTGGCTTATATTGGCACAGGCAGCCCACGTTATTACCTACCGCTAGATATTCAATTAGCACATCGGGGTTTTGCGCAGTTTGTCATTTTGAGTAAAAACTTAGCAGCGCGAGAGGCTTTACGTAGCGATATGCTGGCGCTATTTGAAAAAGATTTTCCAAGCTTACGTGCATCGGTATTGCGGCTTGAAAATGGCCCACCTGTTGGTTTTCCTGTGCAGTTTAGGGTTGATGGAACGGATATTGTAAAAATTAGAGCGATAGCGCACCAAATTGCCGATGTGATGCGAGCCAACCCAAATTTAGCCAATGTGCAATTAAACTGGGAAGAGCCTAGCAAGGTTATGAAAGTAAGTATCGATCAATCTAAAGCACGCCTGCTAGGAGTGAGCTCGGTTGATATTGCTAATATGCTTAATGGCGCAATGAGTGAGCTTTATATTACAGAGTTTAGAGAAGGCAATGAGCGCATAGATTTAGTGGCGCGTGGCCCAGAAATTGAACGTACTAAATTATCGCGCTTGCCCAATTTGATGATTAATACGCAAACTGGCACTAGCGTGCCCTTATCGCAAATTGCAACAATAGAATCGGAGTTTGAAGAGGGCGTGGTTTGGCGCCGCAACCGCGTGCCATCTATTACAGTACGCGCACACTTGCGTGGCAACCTGCAAGCGCCTGTGGTGTCTGCGCAAATCGAAGAAAAACTGCATGAAATTAAAGCCAATTTACCACTGGGTGTAAATGTAGAAACAGGTGGCGCAGTAGAAGAATCGGCCAAGGGTGGTGCTTCAGTTGCCAAAGGCGCACCGCTATTTTTGGTTGCAGTGCTCACATTATTAATATTGCAACTGCAAAGCTTTTCGCGCGTAATTTTAGTGTTATTAACCGCACCTTTGGGTTTAATTGGGGTCACAATTGCGTTGTTAGTGTTTGATAAGCCATTTGGTTTTGTGGCCATGCTGGGCACTATTGCATTATCGGGCATGATTATGCGCAATTCGGTCATATTGGTAGACCAAATTGATCAAGATAGAGCCAGCGGCTTGCCACCTTGGCAAGCCATTGTAGAATCAACCATACGTCGATTTAGGCCTATTGTGCTCACTGCTGCTGCTGCTATTTTGGCGATGATTCCGCTAACAAGAAGCGTATTTTTCGGCCCAATGGCTGTTGCTATTATGGGGGGGTTAGCAGTGGCTACTTTGTTAACCGTGCTATTTTTACCAGCACTTTATGCCGCTTGGTTTAAGGTACAAGTTCCAGATTTAAAAGCATCAGGGTAAAACATGGCTGCAAGCTATAATTTAACAGCAACAATCCATCAGCTATAATAATGCAAGATTAAAAGAGCCTTAACATGACATTAGCCACTAATAATATATCAGTAGCCCCTGCAGATTTTAATATGCTAGAAGCTAGTTTTAACATGCAAACCGCAACAGCACGTTTCAACATGATAGAACAGCAAATTCGCACATGGGATGTACTAGACCCAACCGTTTTGCAATTGTTAAATGATTTGCCGCGCGAAAACTTTGTGCCTGCAGAATATCAAGGCTTGGCATTTGCCGATATTGAAATACCTATTGGCGGTGGTCAAACCATGCTCAGCCCCAAATTAGAAGGCCGCATGTTACAAGCATTAGGCTTGCAAAAAACGCAAACGGTATTGCATGTGGGCACAGGCAGTGGCTATTTTACCGCCCTGCTTGCAAGCTTAGCCAAGCAGGTCACATCGGTTGAAATTAACGCAAACTTAAGTGCGCAAGCGGCTAAAAAATTAGCACAAAATCATATTCAAAATGTGACATTGTTAGAGGGTGATGCCGCAAAAGTGTTACCAAACAACCAAACCTATGATGCCATTGTCTACACAGGATCAGCCCCTGTTGAGCCCGCTAATATGCGCCAACAGCTCAATATTGGTGGCGTTATGTTAGTTGTGCTTGGGCAGGCGCCTGCCATGCAAGCTACTTTAATACGCCGTGTTTCAGCCACAGGGTTTAAACAAGAAGTGTTGTTTGAAACATGTATTGCAGAACTTAAGAACGCCACTCAGGCGCAGCAATTTGAGTTTTAAAAGAGCATATATGCAAATTAAACCATTAATTTTTATAATAGTATCGCTGCCAAATATGTTGCTAGCAGGTGAGGCAACGCTGTCTGCAGCTAAGCCAGAATTAAGCAAGCCACAATCTTTGTTAGATGTTTACCATCAAGCCTTAGCCAAAGACCCCACACTCGCCTCTGCTTTGAGCGCTAACAAAGCGGCGCAAGAAATTATCGAGCAAGGCAAAGCATTGTATAGGCCTGCAGTAAACTTAAATGCGGGGGTTACTGGTACACGAAGTGAAATCGAGTTTAATAACATTACCTCAAATTTTCCACGCGTGGCTGGCAAAGCTAGGTTTGAAGGTTACAACTATGGTGTTGAAGCGCGTCAACCTATTTTTCGCAAAGAAAATTTAGTGCAAATAGCACAAACAAAAACGCAGGTTAGCCAAGCAGACAAACAATATCACCTTAGTCAGCAAAGTTTAATTTTACGTACTACGCAGGTTTATTTTGATGTGTTAATTGCGCAAGATAGAATTGATTTAATTTCTGCTCAAAAAACTGCAATTTTAGGGCAACTAGAGCAAGCTAAGGCCACTTTTGAGGTGGGTACAGCAACAATTACAGATGTTAACGAGGCTCAAGCGCGTTACGATTTAGTGCTGGCGCAGGAAATCGCTGCCATTAATGAGTACGAAATTGCTAAACGCGCAGTTGAGGCAATCACTGGCGATGTGCCGCAAAAGCTAGCCACAGTTAAAGCGGATGTTCAAATTGTAAAATTGAACCAAAGTATGCAAGATTGGCAACTTGTTGCTAAGCAAAATAATTTGAATATTCAAATTCAGCAAGATGCACTTAAATTTGCAGAGCAAGATATTGAACGAGCAAATGCAGGCCATTTGCCAAGGTTGGATGCCGTTGCAAGTTATGTTGATAACTATACCAATGGTGGCTTAAACGGTTTTGGTAATGAGTTTAAAAATACTGTTATTGGTTTGCAGTTAGAAATACCGTTATACCAAGGTGGTGCTGTTAGCTCACGTGCCCGGCAAGCGGTGCTTAATAAGCAAAAAGCGATAGATGATGTAGAAATAGCGCGCCGCCAAACCGACTTAGAAACACAGCGTGCTTACTTTAACTTAAGCAGCACTATTGCGCAGGTAAAAGCGCTCGATCAAGCTTTAATATCTAGCCAAAGCCAATTAGATTCAACTAAATTGGGCTATGAAGTAGGTGTGCGCACCAGCGTAGATGTGCTGAATGCACAACAGCAATTATTCTCTGCCAAGCGCGATTTATTGCAAGCGCGTTACAATTATTTAGTGAACATCATCCGCTTAAAAGCCGCCTCAGGCTTGGTGGCCGAGGTAGATTTAGAAGATATTAATCAGCAATTAGTTATTAATTAGCTGAAATATTCTGGGGCACACGGTTATGCACAAAGCCAATTCAGCATTAACTCAATTAGCGTTAAGCCAATTAGTAGTTGTAGATATGCAAGTGAAATTGGCGCCTGCCATGCCGGTAGAAGCTATGCAGCAACTAAGCAAAAATTGCAGCATTTTGGTGCAAGCCGCAGTGTTGCTAAATGTTCCAACAGTGCTTACCGAGCAATATCCACAAGGCTTGGGGGAAACCTTGCCAGAAATCAAACAGTTTTTGCCTAATAATAAAGCCGTAGCAAAAATGGCTTTTTCGGCTTGTGGCGAGCCTAAGTTTAATCAGCAATTGTACCGAGATAAATCGCAAATTATTGTCACGGGAATAGAAGCGCATATTTGCGTACTACAAACCGCGTTGGCGCTATTGCAAACGGGCAAACAAGTTTTTGTAGTAGAAGATGCCGTACTCTCACGTAGCAGCGCCAATAAAGCCAACGCTATTGCTAGAATGCGAGACGCGGGTTGCATTATTACCAATACCGAATCAGTGCTTTTTGAGTGGATTGGTGACGCTAATCATGAGGCGGCTAAGGCTATTTTTAATTTAATTAAGTAGCCAGTAAATAATATGCCCTGCAAGCCGCATCAATACTAGTGTCTAGAGCCTTGCCAAGTGCCTCCATATTTATAATGCATTAATTTTTGTGCTGGCTCTAAGCAAGTTTTGCACACAAAAATCCAAGTTTTACCTGTGCTGGTTTGTATACGATAAAGTGTGCTGGCTTCTAGCTTGCAATGTGCACAGGGTTTAGTTTTCATGAGTAACTTTATGCGGTGATTTCATGAACTGGTTTATATTTAAGTTGTGTTGCCAATTAAACAGGCAAATATTCGCCAATCAATTTCATCACTCTTAAGGTGGCGCCAGTAGACGCCTCGCTAAACCTTAGCGCGGCTTGCTGCATTTTTTGGCGCTTCAATAAATTATCACGTAAAAGCACAATGCCATCACGCAGTTCATCTGTGTTTTTAACGCGTATGGCAGCGCCCGCTCTAACCGCATTTTTTGATGCATCGGCAAAATTAAAGGTATATTTGCCTATTAAAATAGGTTTGCCCTGGCTTGCGGCCTCAATTAAATTTTGCCCACCAAATTTTAATAAACTACCACCAATAAAAGTGAAATCACTTGCTGCATAATAAGTAAAAAGCTCGTTCATGCTATCGCCTAAAATCACTTGCGTGGCGCTACTAACAGGCTCTATCAAGCTTGTGCGGCGCTGATACAAAATGCCATAACTTTCAATTAGCGCCGCCACCTCGTTAAAGCGTTGTGGGTGTCGCGGCACAATAATAGTTAAAACATCTAAACCTTTTACCGCATCTAAAATTAGCGCTTCTTCACCCTCGCGCGTGCTGGCCGCTAAAAATAGCGTGCGTTTTTTTTGCTCACTATCACCATCTAAAATATGCCTAAGCTGCAAGCCCAATGCGGCCGAATCAGCTGGCGGCTTTACATCAAATTTTAAGTTGCCAGAAATACTTACATTACGCGCACCCAGCAGTTGCAAGCGCGTTGCATCGTCGGTTGTTTGTGCCGCTATTGCGCTTAAACTTTGCAAACCGTTGGTAATGAGCCGCCCAAGTTTACTGTAACCTTTGGCCGATTTTTCAGATAAACGTGCATTTAACAGCAGTAAAGGAACACCCTGTTGTTCGCAGCTGGCAATTAAGTTAAACCACAGCTCGGTTTCCATCAGCAAACCAATTTTTGGCTGAAAATGCTTTATAAACCCGTTTACCGCAAACGGTAAATCATAAGGCAAATAAACGCGCATAACAGAGTCACCAAACAGCTGTGTGCTAGTGTCGCGGCCAGTGGGCGTGGTGTGCGTAAGCAAAATTTGGTGTTGTGCATAATGCAGTTGCAAGGCCTTAATTAGCGGCTCTGCTGCACGGGTTTCGCCTACCGATACACAATGCAACCAAATAACAGGTTTATTAACGGCTACGTTATAGCTGCCAAAACGCTCACGCCAATGTTGCTTATAAGCTGGCTGTTTAAGGCCGCGCCACCATAGTTTAAGTGGCACAAATGGCAGCACTATAAATAAAAGTAGCGAATATAAAATACGATTCATGCTGTATTTTCTCATAAATTAGCCAGTTTTATAGGCTAACTTTTAGGCACCCACAAGCTCACAATTAATGCCATAAAAATATTATTATTTATTTTTAAAATTTATCTGCAATGTGAGTAACCACTCACCTTAACTCAGCGCAAACACAGGCTTAGTTTTCGTAAAAAACACCCCAAAATGGTGCAAAAAAACCTATAAAAACACTATTGACGTACACAAAATAAAGGCATAAATTGTCGCTCAAGGCACAATATGTTGTGTTTAAGCAGTGTATTTTTTATAAAATTGTTACAATAAAAATATTTTTAAATAAAATCACAGGGTTAGCGGATTTTTAAAAGTCGTTCGCGCTTTAACCTCGTGCTTCAACCTAAAGTACAGGGGAGTTTTTCATGTTAAAAGCAGTTGAGTCAGCAAGCAAATTAGCTACTAGTGAGCAAATTGATATTCCAATTCAACCAGTATCAATGGATATATGGGATAAAAAATATCGCCTAAAAGCTAAAAATGGCGATCACGTTGATGCAGACATGGACGCCTCTTATGCTCGCGTAGCACGCGCACTGGCCGATGTTGAAACCACAGAAGAAAAACGCCAAGAATGGCATGAAAAATTTCATTGGGCATTGCGCCGTGGTGCTATTCCTGCAGGCCGCATTACATCAAATGCTGGTGCGTTAGAGCATAAACCAGCTACTTCAACTATTAACTGCACAGTTTCTGGCGTGGTTGAAGACAGTATGGATAACATACTGGGCAAAGTGCACGAGGCTGGTTTAACCCTAAAAGCAGGTTGCGGCATTGGTTACGAGTTTTCTACACTTCGCCCAAAAGGCGCGTTTGTGGCGGGCGCTGGTGCGTATACAAGCGGCCCGCTAAGCTTTATGGATATTTACGACAAAATGTGTTTTACCGTATCTAGTGCTGGCGGCCGCCGTGGCGCACAAATGGCCACCTTTGATATTAGCCACCCCGATGTGACAGACTTTATAAAAGCCAAACGCGAAAATGGCCGTTTACGCCAATTTAATCTTTCTTGCCTCATTACCAAAGAATTTATGGAGGCAGTAAAAGCCGATGCAGATTGGAAATTAGCTTTTCCAGTGACTGAAAAAGAATCGATAGTAGATGGCCTAAACACTAACGACGACACACAAGTGGTGTGGCGCGAGTGGCCAGTAAAAGGTAAATATTTAACTAAAACAGATGGCATTGATGCAGGAAAAGTAGCTTGCCGCGTGTATAAAATTATTAAAGCACGCAGGCTGTGGGATGTGATTATGAGCAGCACATACGATTTTGCCGAGCCAGGTTTTATTTTAATCGACCGCGTAAACGAGATGAATAACAACTGGTTTTGCGAAAACATTCGCGCCACCAACCCATGTGGCGAGCAGCCTTTGCCGCCTTATGGCGCTTGTTTATTGGGCTCGGTTAACTTAACTAAATTTGTTAAAAATCCATTTACCGATGAGGCCACATTTAACTGGGCAGAGTATCGCGAAGTGGTTGCCATTTTCACCCGCATGTTAGATAACGTAGTAGAAATTAACGGTTTGCCATTGCAACAACAGCGTGACGAAATTGCCCGCAAACGTCGCCACGGCATGGGCTATTTGGGCTTAGGCTCTGCGCTTACCATGATGAAAATGAAATACGGCGATGATGAATCACTTAAATTTACCGATGAAGTAACGCGCATGATGGCCGAAGTAGGCTGGGAAGTTGGCGTTGAATTGGCGACAGAAAAAGGCGCGGCGCCGATTATGGAAGAGAAGTTTGAAATCACTGCCGATATGCTGGCAAAACGCCCTGAAATGGCGGCCGATGGTATTAAAGTTGGCCAAAAAGTGGCGGGTAAAGTGTTGCTTGGCAAATATAGCCGTTACATGCAACAGTTTCCAGAAGGCTTGCGTAACCAAATCGCGGCTAAAGGTGTGCGCTTTACGCACCATAGCTCAATTGCGCCAACTGGCACCATTTCACTAAGCTTAGCCAACAATGCCAGCAATGGTATTGAGCCATCTTTTGCACACCACTATGCACGTAACGTGATTCGCGAAGGTAAAAAGAGTAAAGAAAAAGTTGATGTATTTAGCTACGAGCTTTTAGCCTACCGCGAGCTAATAAACGCTAAAGCCATGCCTTTTAGCGATAAAGAAGACGAAAAATTGCCAGATTACTTTTTAGATTCTTCCACCATTATGGCAAAAGCCCATGTGGATATCCAAGCCGCATCGCAAAAATGGATTGATAGCTCAATCTCAAAGACCATTAACGTGCCGACTGATTATGATTTTGAAGACTTCAAAAATATCTACTTATACGCTTACGACAAAGGCCTAAAAGGTTGCACGACTTTCAGATTTAACCCAGAGGCTTTCCAAGGCGTATTGGTGACAGAAAAAGACTTAGAAAATACCACCTACAAATTCACGCTAGAAGATGGCACAGAGCTTGAAGTTAAGGGTAATGAAGAGATTGAGTACGATGGTGAGATTCATAGTGCTGCAAATCTGTACGATGCATTAAAAGAAGGCTATTACGGTAAATTTTAAATTGTAGAGACACGCGGATTAACAGTCCGTTGCTCTAGGTAAATTGTCATTCCGTGCTTGACACGGAATCTTGTCAAAAACCAGATGCTGACTTTCGTCAGCATGACAGCAAACAGGAGAAATACCATGGCAGTGAAAATTGAAAAGAAAATTACAGGCTACGCGCTAGTAAACGAGCAAGACAAAATCGATGCAGCGGCAAAGGCCAGTGAATTAAAAGACTTAAATGCAAAAATCGTGCAAATTGGCGAGCCGCTAGACCGCCCAGAAAAAATTACAGGCAGCACTTATAAAGTGAAAACGCCAGTAACAGAGCACGCGCTTTATATAACCATTAACGATGTAGTGATGAACGAAGGCACACCGCAAGAACACCGCCGCCCATTTGAGATTTTTATCAACTCCAAAAACATGGATCACTTTCAATGGATAGTCGCCCTCACTCGCGTCATGTCTGCTGTGTTCCGTAAAGGTGGCGATGTGACGTTTTTGGTGGAAGAGCTTAAAAGCGTGTTCGAGCCAAGTGGCGGCTACTTTAAAAAAGGTGGCCGTTTTGTGCCAAGTTTAGTGGCAGAAATTGGCGAAGTGGTAGAGCAACATCTACAAGAAATCGGCATGCTTAAAAAACCAGGCTTAGATGAGCATCAACAAAAATTGGTAGATGAGAAAAAAGCAGAATACTTGGATAAAAATGCAAAAGCAGGCGGTGAAATGAACGCAGAAGGCTTTCCAAAAAATTCATCACTCTGCAAAAAGTGTAATGTTAAAGCCAGTATTATTATGGATGGTTGTTTGACTTGTTTGAATTGTGGTGAGAGTAAGTGCGGCTAAGGTAATAGAAAAATAACAGCA
>JANMNC010000058.1:0-3461 GCA_031373695.1 Methylotenera sp.
TGTAGCCACCTCTACAAAGGGCTCTAACCAGAATAATCCACGCGAACCATTGCGAATAAGCTCAATTTCAATACCGCGTTTTTGCGCTTCCGATTGAATCGCTTTAGCGGTACGGTCTGCGCCTAAACTTAGGGCGCTGGAATCACGCGGAACATAGACTTTGATCATGATGCACGCGCCTCACTAATCAATTCTGCCATTTTCTGATTATCCATGCGACCATACACCTCATCATCCATCATCACAGCAGGCGAGCAAGCACAGTTGCCTAGGCAATAAATCGGCTCTAGTGTAATGGCGCCATCTGCCGTTGTTTGATGGTAATCAATGCCGAGCTTGGCTTTAATGGCGGCTTCTAATTTCGCTGAACCCATGGCTTGGCACGACTCTGCACGGCAAACTTGCAAGATATGCCGACCAGCTGGATGTGTTCGAAAATGATGATAAAAGGTGACCACCCCATGTACCTCAGCCACAGATAATGCGAGCGCTTTAGAGATAGGCAGGTACGCATCTTGTGGCACATAGCCTAAATCGTCTTGAATGGCGTGTAACAAAGGTAATAACGCGCCCGGCATCGTTTTATGCTTAGCAATGTGCGTTTCAATTTTTTCAGTTTGCAGTGCTACTGTTTCTATTGCTAGTTGTGCAGTCGTCACACAAGTCCTTAAAGCATCATAAAGTTAGCGTTATCATATACCTATTTGTAGGCATATTAAAGCCGAAATAGACCAATCGGCTAGTAAATTTTGACTGTGTGTGTTGTTAAAAATTCATCTCAATTTGCATTGCTTTTTATCCATTCCATTCATCATTTAACTAGCAGTTTAATTAAGCTAAAAATACCCGCAAATTACGCGGCTTTAAATATACTGTTTCGCCCTCGGTTAGTTGCAAATGCGCAAAATGCTCACGGCTTAATTCTGCCTCTACAAAGGATTTAGTGTCATCACGCTCTAGCTCTAAACGCACCACTGAGCCAACTGAGTGCACGTAAGTGAGTTTGGCTTTAAATGCGGCTGCAGAGTCTTCTCGTGCAATTTGAATATCATGGGGTCTTGCGTAAGCCAATGCTGCACTATTTTGCGTTTCTTTATATTCATTCACAGCCAGCTCTACACTGCCAACCCTAGCAATACCCTCATGCACACGGCCTTCAAACGCATTAACGTTACCTAAAAATTGATACACAAATGGCGTAGCAGGTTCATCATAAACATGTTGAGGGCTTCCGATTTGCTCAATTTTTCCTTGATTCATCACCACAATGGTATCAGCCACTTCCAGCGCTTCTTCTTGGTCGTGCGTAACAAATACGCTGGTAATATGCAACTCATCGTGCAAACGGCGCAGCCAGCGGCGCAAATCTTTGCGCACTTTGGCGTCTAGCGCGCCAAACGGCTCATCTAACAATAATACTTTAGGCTCAACCGCTAAGGCACGTGCCAAAGCAATCCGCTGACGTTGACCACCAGACAATTGTGGTGGATAGCGATCTGCCAGCCAATCAAGCTGTACTAAGTTGAGCAATTCATGCACACGGCGTTTAATTTCAGCTTCGTTTGGGCGGGTATGTTTTGGGCGTACGCGCAAACCAAACGCGACGTTTTCAAATACGGTCATGTGGCGAAACAAGGCGTAATGTTGAAACACAAAGCCCACTTCGCGTTCACGCACCGCTCTTGCTGTAGCGTCTTCACCATAAAAATGAATACTGCCAGCGTCTGGTGTTTCTAGCCCTGCAATAATCCGTAGCAAAGTTGTTTTGCCGCAACCTGATGGCCCTAACAGCGCAACTAATTCACCACTTGGCACGGTTAACGAAACATCGTTGAGTGCGCTAAAACTGCCAAAGCCTTTTTTAATATTTTTAATTTCAATACTCATTTTGTTTCCTTTATGCTTTTAAATGCTTACTATTTTTTAATCTTTGCTGATTTTCAATCTTTTTTTCAATCTTTGTAGGGTGGTTCATGTTGACCCACGCTGCGGGATGATGAAATTGCACCATGGTATAAATTGCACCAGCGCGTGGGTAACAAGTTACCCACCCTACAAAATAGCTAAACAAGTTACCCACCTTACCTAAGCTGACTTAATTTAACTCTGTATAGGCCGCATTACGCGCTGATTGCCATTCCACGTAGGTCTTTAACGCCAGCGTCACCAACGCCAACATAGCCAGTAAAGAAGCCACTGCAAAAGCCGCTACATAGTTGTATTCGTTATACAAAATCTCTACATGCAACGGCATAGTGTTGGTTAAGCCGCGAATATGCCCAGAAACCACCGAAACCGCGCCAAATTCGCCCATGGCACGCGCATTACAAAGAATTACGCCGTACAACAAACCCCATTTAATATTAGGTAATGTCACGCGCCAAAACATCTGCCAGCCAGATGCGCCTAACACCAGCGCGGCTTCTTCTTCATCTTTGCCTTGTGCTTGCATGAGCGGAATTAACTCGCGTGCCACAAAAGGAAAAGTCACAAAAGTAGTGGCCAATACAATGCCCGGAATCGCGAAAATAATTTTAAATTCATGATCAGACAGCCAACCGCCAACCCAGCCTTGCAAGCCAAACATCAGAACATAAATTAAACCTGCAATCACTGGCGAAACCGCAAATGGCAAATCGATTAACGTAATCAGTAAGCTTTTGCCTCTAAACTCAAATTTAGCGATTGCCCAAGCGGCCGATACGCCAAACACAATATTGAGTGGTAACGAAATAGCCGCAGCAATGAGCGTGAGGTTAATAGCTGACAACGCATCTGGCTCGATTAACGCAACAAAATACGCATCAAAACCTTTTCTTAGTGCCTCGGTAAATACGGCAGCAAGTGGCATAAATAAAAATAAACTCAAAAATACTAAGGTCACTGCAATTAAGCTGTAGCGCACCCATTTCGCTTCGGAAGTTGCTTTATTCGCAGCAACCCGATTATTGTATTTTGTATATTGCGATGCCGTGTTGCTTGAGACTGGATTTTGTAAAGTAGCAGACATGTTTAACCTTATTTAATATTGCCAAGACGGCGATTTGACCACCACTGAAAACCGTTAATAGCGAATAACAGAATAAATGAAATCACCAACATCACCGCAGCCACAGCCGTTGCACCTGCGTAATCGTATTGCTCAAGCTTGGTGATAATAATCAGCGGCGTAATTTCAGAAACCATCGGCATATTGCCTGCAATAAAAATTACCGAACCATATTCGCCCACCGCTCGCGCAAAAGCTAGGGCAAAGCCTGTGACTAAAGCTGGCCAAATGGCAGGTAAGATAACTTTGTAAAAAACCTGCCAACGGTTTGCGCCCAAACTTGCTGCCGCCTCTTCAACTTCTGCGCCTAAATCTTCTAACACTGGTTGCACGGTGCGCACCACAAATGGCAGGCCAATAAACGTTAGCGCCACAATCACACCTAGTGGCGTATAAGCCACTTTAATGCCCA
>JANMNC010000176.1:0-10108 GCA_031373695.1 Methylotenera sp.
CGCGTGAGGCAAAACTGTCGCCCATACAGGTTAGTAATGGTAGCCCCATCCAAAGCGCATCGCTAGCAGTGGTGTGGGCGTTATACGGCAAGGTATCTAAAAACAAGTCTGCATGAATGTGACGGGCTAAGTGATCTGCAATTGCAACCCGCGGCGCAAATATAAGCCTACTTTTGTCAACACCCATCTGCTCGGCTGCTGCTTTTAAATTTTCCTTAGCCCAGCGATTGCAATCTAACAGCCATAACACGCTGTTTGGTGTTGCTGATAAAATTCGCATCCATGCGGTAAATACCGTTGGTGTAATTTTAAAGCTTTGGTTAAAACAGCAAAATACAAAGCCATTTTCTGGTAATTGGTTGTCGGCTTTAGTGCTTATTTTGCCAATTGGTCGGGTGCTGTCGTTTGGCTGGTAACATTGCAGGGTAATGACTTGCTCGCTAAAGTCGGCCTCATTTGTCGCGATGGTTGCATCGGCAATAATATAATCAAACACGGGCGTAGTGCTTATGGTTGCAGAAGCCTCAACTATTGGGCCCACAGCTTCAGAGCCGCTAGTTGCAGAATCCGTAGTAATAGAACCCGTAATAATAACCCCCATAGTCCCTGGGTAGCCCAACCAGTTAATGCTAATGGGCGCAGGTTTAAGCGCCACAATGCTGGTGCGGCTGGTTTGCGTGTAACCCGTAACATCTACCAAAATATCGATACCATCTTGATGAATTTTTTTAGCCGCGTCACAATCATTAAGCAGGCGAATATCGCGAAATATATCAAACGCTTTTTCTAAACGCTTACGCTCTGGGCTTTTATCATTAATGCCGTAAGAGTAAGCAAAAACCTCAAATTGCGTTTTATCGTGGCTTTCAATTAACTCAGTCATTAAAAATGCTAATGGATGCAGCCTGAAATCGGCCGATAAATAGCCAATTTTTAACTTATTTTTTTTAGCTTTATTAAAACTAAAGTTAAGTGTTTGGCGTTGCGCAACCAAGTGTGCATAAAAATTACTGGCCCAGTTGCTAGCACACTGTTTTTGCTCTTGCATGCTGGTATCAGGCATCGCTAAAAATGCAAATGGTGAAATTTGTGCGTGTGGTTCTGTTTTAACCCAATTACGCAGTTGAGCGATTTCACTAGTTAAATTGTGCCAATCGCACACATGCTGTTTTTGGTGCACTAAGTGCGCTAAGGCGTGGTGCAAATTAGGGTTTAACGCTAAAGCTTGCTTGTAGCTAGCAATGGCTTTATCTAGCTGACCCAGCTCGCGCTGTACATTGCCACAGTTGTTGTGCGCATCGGCATCATTAGGGTCAAATTTAATCGATTGTAAATAACTAGTTAAAGCCGCTTGTGGCTTACCCAACTCGCGCTGCGCATTGCCTAAGTTATACCAATCAATCGCGTTATTAGCTTGGTGTTCAAGCGATTCTTGAAAGCAAGCCTCAGCTTGCGCATACTGGCCATTATTGTGTGATTGATTGCCAAGCGCTTGCAAGGCGTAGCACAAAGCATTTTTAGCCGCCTGATTGGTTTTAAGTACACGCGCAATACGCCTAAAATAACCTGCCGCTTCTTCATAGCGTTGCAACTCTACACATAAATTACCGCAATTAATTTGTGCGTCTAAATCTTTTGGGTTATGCAATAAAGCTTGTTGGTAGTGTTTAAGTGCGTTTTCAGGTGTAGGGTTTTGCATCGCACTATTTTAATAGAAACAACCTAATAAAGTGAAGCAGCCAACTGTTTTAAGCCCAATTCTTTTAATAAAAATCGGCTTGGGTTCATGCGGCTAACAAGCGTATTTTCTAGTAAGTGATTAACTGCGTTTTTTTCTGTTGATATTTCATTAGTTGCTAAACTTGCAATTAGCTCACCACAAAGCGGTGCGGTAATCATGCCTTTTGAGCCATGCCCTGCATTAACATATAAGCCACTTAGCCAAGGCAAATTGGCAGGGCTTGTGTTGTAACGGGGAGGCTGGGTGCGCAATTTTTCATCATCAATTAATTGCCCTGCAAGCGGCATGTAATCTAGCGTTTGGCTGCGCCACGCCACACGTCCATTTAAGTTGTTGTGCAAAATAGATTGGTAAATATCAGGCGCAATATCACGCAAAGCGTTTAAGTTTTTTTGCGTATCTGCCACGCTTAATTGCGGGTTAAAATCATTTGGCGCATAGCTTGCGCCAATACTATGCAAGCCATTTACGGCTGGGCTTAAATAATGCGTACCGCAAATAAGCGTTTTAATGGCTTGGCTAGCTGCATTACGCTCAAAATAATTTAGCTGGCCGCGCACAGCAGTAATAGCAGCCGATTGGCAATATGAAAATTGTTTAATGTCGTTAGCGTTACACATCACCACAATATCGGCTTGATAATCTAGCGCAGAATCCACAGAAGCCTTTCCATTGCTTATGCTTTTTACCAACCATTGCGTAAGCACTTTTTCGATATGTAATGCAGTGGTCGATTTGCGCAAGCGGATATTGGGTGAGTCGACCAGTTCGGCGCAAAAGTCTACAGGCTTTACCCAGCCAGCACTTGGGCAAAATAATCCACCCGTATTTAATGCAATGCCCGCTTGCTCGCTGGCTGCTGTTGCGCTTAATAATTGCAATTGCAGGCCGTTATGCTGTAAATAAATAGCCGCTTGCCTTGCAGCCTCACGTGCATTAAAAGCTAATTGAATTTGCCCACAAGCATTAAAAAACTGGTTTGAATTTGGCAGTTGTTTTAACAAGTTAAGTGTAAACATAAAGCCCTGCAAAGCCAGCTTGCTTTGTGGGGTAGCGCTAATGCTTAGCTTGGGGTACAAGGTTGCGATAGGGTTGCCAGAGGCTTCTTGGGCAACTGTATCGTGGCGCTCAATGAGTGTAACTTGTATGCCGCGCTTAGCCAGCGCATAGGCGGTGCTACAGCCAGCAATGCCAGCGCCAATTACAATAGCAGTGGTCATAGAGGCTTGCTTTCAAGCTGGTTATTTACAATAATTTCACTGGTTAAAGCCTCATTTGCAAAGCTAGTTTCTGCAAAAATACCGCTTAACATCTCACGTTTTTTACCATAACCCACATGCTTAGTGCACTTAAAGCCAACGGTTTGCAGGCCACGCCTAACGTTTCCCGCACTGGTAAATGTAGCAAAAGTGGTGCTATCTATAGATAGCCTTGCAATATGCTCAAAAATCTCATGCGTCCACATATCCTGATTTTTTGCGGGAGCAAAGCCATCTAAAACCCAGGCATCTGCAGTTTGATTTACTGCTGGCAGAGCGTCTTTTACATCGCATGCCCAGAAGGCAAGCTGGATGCGGCTTGCAGCCATGCTAAAACTGTTACAGTTAGGTTTTAAAGTTGGGTATTGTTCAATAAGCTCTTGTGAGATTGCTGAAAGTTGTGGCCATAGCGCATGTGCACGCTTTAAATCAGCTAGCTTAAGCGGATATTTTTCAATGCTAATAAACTGTAATTTTGCACTTTTAGGCGCATTTTTAAGCCAACAATCAGCAATGGCTAAAAAATTTAAACCAGTGCCAAAGCCAGTTTCTATTATGCTAAATGTTGGTTTATTTAAGTTTTTAAAGCGATTTTCTAAATCATTTTGTTTAATAAAAACGTATTGTGTTTCTAGCAAACCATCGTCTGTAGAAAAATAAACATCTTTAAAATCAAGTGAGTAGGGCTGATTTTCACGCCATTCAATACGAGCATATTGCATATGCCTGCGATTGTAACGCAAATTTTTAAGTTTTTAAATTAATGCATCTCGGCGATTATCAGGCTTTACCAATAACAAGTGCACATCGCCTAGTGCGCGCTCTGCAAAGCCACCTTCGCAATAGCAAAGGTAAAATTCCCACATTTTAATAAATTCTTCTGAGTATCCAAGTTGACGCACTGCATTAATATTAGCAAAGAAATTCTCACGCCAAATTCGTAAGGTGGTGGCGTAATGCGGGCCAATATCTTCACTATCAAATAATCGCATATCACTCATTTTGGTCACGCTATTTAGCATTGCGGTAATAGATGGAATGTTAGAACCTGGAAAAATATAACGTTGGATAAAATCAACACTATTTTTGGCTGACTCAAAGCGCTGGTCGGCAATGGTAATAGCTTGAATAAGCGCCATACCATTGGGCTTTAGCAAATTATTTAC
This sequence comes from Methylotenera sp., assembly GCA_031373695.1. Classification (GTDB taxonomy): domain Bacteria; phylum Pseudomonadota; class Gammaproteobacteria; order Burkholderiales; family Methylophilaceae; genus Methylotenera_A. Next base: position 4,167 of record JANMNC010000176.1, read on the forward strand.
TTTTGCAAAATAGGTATCGTAAAACTGATGGCCTACCGCCTCTATCATTTCAATTGAAACCAGTTTATCAAATTGTCCTTCTAAGTCTCTGTAATCATTTAATAATAGTGTTATTTTATCTTGCTGGCTTTCTGCGTTTACACGCATATTTGCCTCATCAAACTGTTGTTTTGAGATGGTGGTGGTGGTGACTTTGCAACCATAGTTTTTTGCCGCATAAAGCGCAAATCCGCCCCAGCCGGTGCCAATTTCTAGCACATGATCGCTGGGTTTTAGGGCTAATTTTTCGCAAATTACCTGTAGTTTTAGTTGAGAGGCCGATTCTAAGCTGCAATCTGGCGGGTTAAAAATAGCTGATGAATACATCATGCTAGGGTCTAGCCAAAGCTTAAAAAAATCATTGCCTAAATCATAATGTGCGGCAATATTTTTGCGGCTGCCATCGGTGGTGTTACGGTTTAACCAGTGCAGTAGCTTTAATAACGGTTTTGACAGCCATTGGTAGCCGCCTTCTAACGCGTCCATTACCCCTTGATTAGCCGCCATAATACGAATCACATTGGTAAGATTATCTGCCTGCCAAAACCCAAGCATATAGGCCTCACCCGCACCAATGCTTCCACCAAAGGCTATTTCACCATAAAAATGCGCATCATTAACGGTTACTGTGGCTTGAATACTTTTATCCTGTCCAAAAGTACTAATTTGACCATTTTCAATAATGGTTAGCTGGCCAGTAGTAAGCCTTTTTAGCCGTTTTAAAACTTGCATACGCGCATAGTTTTGTATCCATTTAGATTTTTTAGTTATGGATTTAGGTTTTAATTTAAGTGCGCTAGTTAAGGTTTCTTGTGTCATATTAATTTAGGGGTGTGAGTAAAAAGGCACACGTTTACACCATAGTAAAAGTGCGTTCCAGTAAATGCCAAGCACCACTTTTAGTGTCATAAAAGGGTAGCTTATAAGTAGGCCATTAAGCGCTGCAGGGCTTATTTTTTGGCGTTGCAACGCTAGAGTTGCATTAAACAACTCAACATTACCTTTAAAGTTTTTCATGTGCACAAATAGCTGCTTACCTTCGTGCTTAAACGCCCAATCGTAGTTAATATCCATGGGCATAAAGGGTGAAACATGAAAATTTTTATTGAATTTAAAAATAGTTAAATCGCCATTTTTAGTTTTTTTAATGGTTTTTTGCTTTAAAAAATCGTGTACATATGCGTAATCTTCACCCCAAGGCGTGTTGGTGATGTGCGTTACTATGGCTTGCAGGCTTAAGCCATCGGCCTCAAAGCAGTAATAAAAACTGACAGGGTTGAAGCAGTGCCCAAAATAACGCATATTAGTTAGCAGGCAGATAGCACCTCTAGGCGCCGCTCCAGTGGCTGCTAACACCACATTGCTAATCTCATCTTTAAGTGGTTTTTGCGGGTCACCATAATAATCGGCACGTTTAAAGCTAGCGATATTAGATTTTTGATAAGACCAAAAAGTTGTGCCATTAAATAGCTGAGGCAACTCATCTAAATCGAGATACATCATAAACGCGCGATAGCGAAAGCCGTGTGCTTTAGTTGATAAAACTGGGCTAGACAAAGTAGCTTGCGAGATATTAGGTTGCGCAAAACGTTGGTGTGACACAAAGCCTTTGTAAATAGCACTATTCACGCACTTGACCTGAATTGGCATGTTGGCTGGCATCAAAGTGTTTTAACGCAGCCATTGCGCTCATCACGCCATCTTCGTGAAAACCGTTGCGCCAATAAGCCCCTGCAAAACCTGTGCGATTAACCCCGCTTATCTCAGCATGCCTTGCTTGAGCGGCTGTACCAGCAATGGTAAATACTGGGTGAGTATATTTGAGACGCTTAATGACCTTGGCAGGGTTAATTAAATTTGTGTGGTTTAGCGTGACTAAAATAGGTTGGGGGGACTGAATATTTTGCAAAATATTCATGTTATAAGTCACTAATACTTTGTTTGATGCTTGTAGTTTATCTAATTGCTGATCAGTCACGTGGTAATTCCAAGCCGCCCATGCCAACTTACGCTTTGGCAATAAGCTAATGTCATGGTGCAAATAAACCGTATTTTCCTGATAAGGAATAGCGCCCAAAATTTCACGCTCTTGCGATGTGATATTTGCGCCCAGCATTTGCATAGCCTCATCACTATGGCATGCAAAAAATACGTAATCAAAGGTTTCTTCTTCGCTGTTTACGGGTTTGATTTTAACGCTATTTTTTAAGCGTCTTACGCTAGCGATTGGCGTATTTAGCTTTATTTTATGTAAGTAAGGTGCGCTTATTTTTTCTACATAGCGGGCAGAACCGCCTGTAATGGTGCGCCACTGAGGCCGATTATTAACTGTAAGCATGCCATGATGATGAAAAAAACGCACCAAAAAACGTGCAGGAAAATGCATCATTTGCGCAGCATCGGTAGACCAAATTGCTGCACCCATTGGCACAATATATTGATTAATAAAGGCTGGTTTATAGTGATTTTGCGCTAAATAATCACCTAGAGTAATCTCGCTACCGCTTTCTAATAACTCAAGTGAGCTTTTATTAAAGCGCAAAATATCACGAATCATGCCGTAAAAGCTGGGCCTGAACAAATTGCGACGTTGCGCAAATAAACTGTTTAAGCTGGTGCCATTGTATTCAAGCCCTGTGGCTTCGTTGCGCACACTAAAGCTCATATTACTGGGCTGCCAAGCTACTTTCAAAGTATCTAATAGCTCAATAAAATGGGGGTAAGTGCGGTCGTTAAACACAATAAAACCAGTATCAACCGCATAGTTTTGGCCGAATAATTCAATATCATGTGTATGCGTATGGCCACCAACGTGGCTATTGGCCTCAAATACGGTTATATCGTGTTTTTGGTGTAGGTGATGGGCGAGGGTATTGCCAGCAATACCACTGCCAATTATGGCTATTTTCAAGAGCTTAGCTTTCTAGTTTTAATGGCTAATTTTTGTGCAAGTGCTGGTTATATTTTTTAGATTCGCGAATCTCAATCGGTACTTTGCGTAAATCCCATATTAAGCCAAGGGCTGCTAATACGCGCAAACCGTAGTAGGTAAAATCAATCTCCCACCAATAAAAACCTTGAGAGGCAGAGCCTGGGTAGTGGTGGTGATTGTTATGCCAGCCTTCGCCCAGTGTAAATAGTGCGATGATAAAATTATTACGGCTGTGGTCGCGCGTGGCATAGCGGCGTTTGCCCCACACATGCGCCAGCGAATTCACACTAAAAGTGGCGTGATACAAAACTACTGTAGATATAACAAAGCCCCACACCAACAACTGCCAGCCGTTTGTGTGCAATTGTGGCGCAATATTTTCTAATAAAGCACCCAGACCAAATATGCTTAATGCAAAAATAACAGGCACTAGTACATCAAAGCGATCAATAAAACGTAGCTCGGGAAATTTAGCCAACTCTTTTACGCGATCAAATTTGGTAGAAAAGTTAGCGCGCGATAAAAACCAGCCAATGTGGCTCCACAAAAATCCATGTTGAACGGGCGAGTGTGCATCATCGTGCTCGTCAGAATGTGCATGGTGGTGTCGGTGATGCGCAGCCCACCAAAGTGGCCCGCGTTGCACCGCAGTGGCGCCTAGCACGGCAAATATAAACTGGCCCGCACGTGAGGTTTGAAAGGCTTTGTGTGCAAAATAGCGGTGATAAAAACCAGTAATTGCAAACATTCTAACAGCGTAAAGTGCGATGGCAAATAACACAGCAAACCAGCTCCAACCCACCCAAACCAGTGCAAAGCAAGCCAAATGAATCAATACAAATGGAATAACACGATAAAAGTCTATGCCTCCAGAAGCCTCATCCAAATTGGCTTTCTGGCATGAGAAACCTGCTTCAGCTGGTGTATTCTGCGGGGACAACCCTTGCGGTTGCAGGGCATCAATATGAACAGCATTAGTTTGAATAAGCTTGTTTTGAACAGAGCTGGTATGAGCTGCCTCGTTATCAAACCAGCTCAACACCGTTGAAAATAATGAACGTTTGGGCGACATTTATTGCTCGCTCGCTGTAGATGAGTTTGGGGTAGATAAAACGGATTTTGTAGACCAGACTTGTGGCACTTTGCGCAGCTTGGCAATATCGTATCCATAAGCTGCAATTAAGTCGGTCATTTCCTTATACTGTGCGTCAGAAATTTGCGGTGTACGCGCCATAATCCATACGTAATCACGCGCGTTTCGGGCAATAATCGTACGTTGATAATCCTTATCTAAATAGGTAATGCGGTACTCTGCCTTAATTGGCCAAATAAACTGCATACCCCACAATGCATTACCAGTGTTAGGCTTAACAAAACCTTTGGGTTGGTATGTTTTAAGTGCGCCGTCTACAGCACCTTTGTGAAAAGTAAAAGTAGTTGCAATAGTGCCATCGGTATTGAGTTTATAGTTTTCAATTGCGTTATAAGATTGCGTTTCAATGGCAGTAGGAATAGCCGCAATCACATACCAATCACCCATAAAACGCGGCAAATCTACTTGGCTTACAGTTGCAATTTCATTCATTTTATTTCCTGCGCAGCCAGCTAAAAACCAGCTTAATAATATTAAAAGTAATACTTTAAATTTTGTATGTATCATTATGATTTAATTAGCTTATTTAATTTAATTTATAAACAATAGCATAACCTTCTGGCGTAATAGATTTTAGCGCTACCCATTCATTTTTTAGGTTATACCAAAGCTCAATATTCAATTTATTTTTACCGTCTAACGCACCTTTAAGCTTGTAGTGCGTGGTTTCTGTTGGCTTAGTTTTCACCATAATTGATTCATTCGCCAATTTTTCCACTGTGATATTTAAGTACTCAGCATTTTGTGGATTAAGCAGCTTGGCTTGCTCGAGTATTCTTGGGTTCCAATATGCAAAAGTCATGACACAACTTGGAAACGGTTGCGCGGCGCGTGCTGACGTTAGTTGAAAACTACCTGTTGCACTATCGGCCTTAACATTGGTTACTACTTTATTTTCTACGGTGTTGGCTTCTAAGCTACTTAAGCAGTCACCTTTCCATTGCTCTTTAGCGGTGTGGTCGTACTTATAAGCATCTATAAACAGTACTTTCACATTAAATTTTGCACGGCTGGTAAGCACATTATTGTTATCTAAACTAAAGGTGTGCTTGCCTATTTTGCTTTTGTCTAAATACACATCAAAAGACCATTCTTGCGCGCTTGCCGCAATAGTGCTAAAACTTAAAACCAATGTTAATAAAAGCTTTTTCATTAATAATTTCCTAGCGTTAGCCGTAAAAAGTAAATTAGTTATTTGAATATTTTTATCTAAAAAATGTTATTTAAAAACTTATTATCTAAACCAAGGAATAAAAGCGTTGGTATTTTTAATGTAACTGGCATAAGCAGGGCGACGATTAACAATAGTGCTTTCTAGCAAGCTTACGCCACTCACTTTAAGCAACAAAAGGGTCATTAAAATTGGTGAAATAATCGCCCACCAAGCACCGCCAGCCAATGCAATTAGATAAAAACCCCACCAAACACAGCATTCGCCAAAGTAGTTTGGGTGACGACTGTAGCGCCATAAACCAGTGTCTAACACTTTGCCTTTATTGGCTGGGTTAGCTTTAAATCGACTTAGTTGCCAATCAGCAACTGTTTCCCAGTAAAAACCGAACACAAAAAGAAAAACACCACAGTAATCTAGTAGGTTTTCTGGTGTATTAGAATCAATCGCGCCATAAAGCGATATTGAGATAACCCATGCCAGTAAGGCTTGCAAACCAAACACGATGTAGATGCTTTTTAACCAAAAATGTGGCTGATTATTGTTACGAATTTCTACATAGCGCAGGTCTTCGTGCGGGCCCCAATTGCGCCAAGTAAGATACACAAATAAACGCAGTGCCCAAATACTAACTAAAAGTACAATCA
>JANMNC010000185.1:0-8658 GCA_031373695.1 Methylotenera sp.
ACTTAGCAGAAAAAATGCGTCAACAAATCAATAAAGATAAAGTAATTAACAAATAATCGATGCTCTGTAAGGCAATATCTATGCGGCCTGCAGGGCACTTTAATTTAAAAGATATAGTAATTTAAAAGATACAGCAATTTAAAAGTTATAGAGTTTATTAAAACTTAAGAATTAGATACTAAATCAGCGCAAGCAATACCGCTTCTAACCGCGCCTTCTATAGTGGCAGGGTAATCGGCATAGGTGTAATCGCCTGCTAAATATAAGTTTGGGTAAGCTGTGGCATGCATTGGCCTATGTAAATCTACGGTACAAGAAAATGTAGCGCGCTTTTCGGCAATAACTTTATGCCAAAGTGGTTTGTTTAGGTTTGGAAAAGCTTGGTGTAGCTCTTGTGCAACCCTTAATGCAAGCGCATCGTGCGTATATTTTTGGTGTTTACCTTGTGCACTAATCATAACGGCCATTAGGCCATGTTGGTTGCATAAAATGCCGCGATCGAACACCCATTGGCTAAGTGTGCCAGTTAGTCCAACCATAGGCGTAGAAATGGTAGCGTTATTTGGGTACTGCAAATAAATGGTGACAATAGGTTGGTACTCATATTGCTCTGTTTTTTCAGCAATAATAGCTAGCGCTGGCAAGTTTGCAGTAACAGCTTGTAGTCTGGTGGGTGAAACCGCAATAATGAGGTGACTAAACTCAGTTTGCAGGCCTTTGGTGACAACTAAATAGCCATTTTGAGTTACTTCAATGCTTTTAACCCGCTGGTTATACAGCACTTTTGCATGCTTTACTTTTAAGTAACGCAAAATTGGGTTTGAGAAAATTTGAGATAAATCATGTTTAGGTAATAAAAAATTAGAATCAGTTTTTTTACCATTAAAGCTATCACGCAACACATTTAAAAACACACGCGAACTGGCAATATCCATCGGCGTGTTGAGCGCAGCTAAACATAGTGGCTCCCACAGCAAAGCAATAATATTGTTAGATTGTTGATTTTGTTGTAAAAATTTAAGCAGAGGCTCGTCACTGACAAGCGTGTATTGGGTCTTTTTTAGCTTAAGCATAAATTTAATAACTGCTAAACGCTCATTAAATTGCAAGCCTGCACAACACAAAAATCCAATTAGTAGGTTGATGGGGGCAGGTAAATAGCTTGGCGTAGATAATTTGAAGGCATGCTGCTTACCTGCGCGCAGATCGAGCGTTAGCGGCAGACGCATAAACGCAGTAGATTCTGACACACCTACACTTTCCAATAATTTAAGCGTCTCGTGATAAGCACCCAACATAATATGCTGGCCATTATCTAGTTGAACCACTCGACTGTTAGCTTCAATAGCTACACTGCGGGCGCGCCCCCCAAGATGGCTGCCAGCTTCTAGTATAGTTACCGCTATACCTTGTTTAGCCAAGCTGGCGGCGGCGGCCAAGCCCGCTATTCCGCCACCAATAATAGCGACATTTTTTGCAGGCAGCTTACTTGTGTTTTTAGACATATTTAAAATAGGTTTGGGTTGCTAACCAAACTTTTCGCAAAGGTGGCAGAGAGGTTTTGTTATTAAGTACTTTTTCTGCGCTGTCGCGCTTAATTTCGCGTAACAGTGTTCGATAAATTGCTGCCATCATTAAGCCAGCACGTTGCGGTTTTTCATCTTCTGCAGGCAGTTCGCGCAGTGCTTTATCGTAATAAGTTTCTGCACGTTCAATTTGATATTCGATGAGCGCTTTTACTGCCGCAGATTCGCGGCTTTGTAAAATATCATCTTCAGTAACGTTTGCTTTTTTTAATTCGTCTAGCGGCAAGTAAATACGGCCTCGTCGGGCATCCTCACCCACATCGCGAATAATATTAGTAAGCTGAAACGCCATGCCTAAATCGTGTGCATATTTAAGCGTTTGCCGATTTTTAAAGCCAAAAATACTGGCAGAAAGTAAGCCAACTACACTAGCAACGCGGTAGCAATAAAGCTGTAACTGTTTAAAATCTTCGTAACGATTAAATTTTAAGTCCATCTCCATGCCGTCAATAATTTCTAAAAAATGCTCTTTTGCAAGATTAAACTCTGTAATGAAAGGCTGCAAAGCTTTGCTAACAGGGTGTTGTGGCATGTCTGCGTATAAATTATCGATTTCGCTTTTCCACCAATTTAGTTTGGTTTGTGCCACGCTGTAATCAGTACACTCGTCAACTACATCATCAACTTCACGGCAAAAAGCGTATAGCGCTGTCATAGCATGCCGCTTGTTTTTAGGTAGAAATATAAAGCTGACGGTAAAGCTAGAGCCACTCTGCGCAGCTTTTTGTTTGCAATAATCTAAAGGCGTCATGTTGACAATATGATGAGCGATATAAAACGTTTAGGTGAGTAGCGATTTAAGCAAAATAATTGGCCAATCCCAAGCTTTTAGGTAAGGCCTATGCTTAAACACATCACCTTGCACATTGCGTAGTTTATATAAAATGCGTTCACCACCACCAATTATCAACCGCATTTCTAGGCCAATACGGCCAGGCAAAATATGCTCAAGCGGCTTGCCATCGGCCAACATTTTTTCGGCACGATCAATATTAAACAACATAAATTGTTGCCAATTTTTATTCACATGCTGGCTGGCAATTTGCGCCTCGGTCACATTAAACTGTCGCATTTCATCTTGGCATAAATAAATACGGCTTTTGTGAAATTCATTTTCAAAATCAATAGCAATATCTTGATAAAAATTAATCAGCTGTAATGCCGTGCAAATTTGATTCGAGTAGATTAAGTTTTCTGGGGTAGCTTTACCAAATAAGTGCAGTAACAACGTTCCTATTGGGTTTGCAGAGCGTCTGCAGTAATCTAGCAGTTCGAAAAAATTAGCATAACGTGCTTTTGTTACATCTTGGCTAAATGCGTCTAGCAAATCATAAAATGGCTCTAATGGCAGTTTATATTCACGCACCATATCACCAAACTCGGTAAAAAATGGCGATTTTGTTTTGGTGTTGGTTTTAATTAAATCGAGTTGATCTCTAAAGCTTTGTAGTTTATTTAAGCGTGTTATAGGTCTATGGTGACCTTCATCTGCAAAATCGTCAGCTTGACGCGCAAAAGTATAAATAAGCGAAATAGGGTGGCGTAAATGCTTGGGTAAAATAATAGAAGCAACTGGAAAGTTCTCGTAATGCGTTTGCGAAATCGCCAGGCTGTCTGCCAAGCTATCTTTTAATACATCTAATTTATCTGAATCCTCACGCATTGAATACAGTATGCCATAAAATGCTTAAATCCTACAGCGCAAGCCGTTGCCATGCGCTACAATTATTTATTAAAAATATTAAGGCTTTCAATATGCAGGAAAATATATGTTAGGTATTATCGGTGGTACTGGTTTAACACAGCTGGATAATTTAAATATTAATAGGCGCCAAATTGCACGCACTCCATATGGTGAGGCCTCACAACCCTTGGTTTTTGGTGAAATTGCAGGCGTAGAAGTGGTGTTTTTGGCACGTCACGGCAGTGGTCACACCATACCGCCGCACGCGGTTAATTATCGCGCTAACATTTGGGCGCTGCATTCGGTTGGGGTAACTAACTTGCTGGCTATTGCCACGGTTGGTGGTATAAGCAGCAATTTAAGCGCTGGCGATATTGTATTGCCCAATCAAATTATTGATTACACGCATGGCCGCAAAAATACCTATCATGATGGTATTGAGTTGCCAGTTAAACATATTGATTTTACCGAACCTTACACGGCTAATTTACGTCATATTTGTAAGCTTGCTGCCAGTAATATTGAGCAAGATTTATCTGACGGTGGTACTTACGCTTGCGTGCAAGGACCAAGACTTGAAACAGCTGCAGAAATTAACCGATTAGAGCGAGACGGTGCAACTATAGTTGGCATGACAGGTATGCCAGAGGCTGCGCTGGCGCGTGAGCTTAATTTACATTACGCTGCACTTTGCCCAATAGCCAATCAAGCGGCAGGGCGCGGAGACAGTGCTAATGGCATTCGTTACGAAGATATAATGACAAAATTAGATTTAACGATGCAAAAAGTACGCGTACTAATAGAAGAAATTGTGCGCATTTATTAAAATTACCATCATTAGAGTGATGATGTTTAAAAGTCTTAAATTAAAAGAATATGACAATTAGAACCGTATTGCGAATGGGCGACCCCATTTTGCTGCAAATTGCCAAGCCTGTTACCCAATTTAACACGCCAGAATTGCATGCTTTAATTGAAGATATGCATGACACAATGGCATATATGAACGGTGCAGGCATAGCAGCGCCCCAAATTGGGGTGAGCTTACAGGTGGTTATCTTTGGTGTTGGCAGCAACCCGCGTTACCCCGATGCTGAGCAAGTGCCTTATACCGTGTTAATCAACCCAAGCTTAAAGCCAATAGGCGACGATATTGAAGACGGTTGGGAAGGTTGTTTGTCTGTGCCCGGCATGCGAGGTGTTGTGCCGCGTAATATTCGGCTGCATTACACAGGCTTTAATCAATACGGAGAACCTATTGATAGATTGGTCAGTGGCTTTCATGCGCGTGTGGTTCAGCACGAATGCGACCACCTAATTGGCGTTTTATACCCCATGCGCATTAAAAATTTAAAAGATTTTGGCTTTACAGACGTACTTTTTCCAAATCAAGATATTCAAGACGATTAATTGTTTGCTATAATGCCGACTTCGCGGAAGAGTGGCAGAGCGGTTTAATGCTACAGTCTTGAAAACTGTCGTGGGTGCGAGCCCACCGTGAGTTCGAATCTCACCTCTTCCGCCAATAATTTTAATGCCGCTGAATATGCCAAACTGATGGTTTTAAGCGGCATTTGTTTTTTTAAGTATATTTTTACAAGCACTAATTTTATTATTAAGGATTACCATGAGCCAAATTATTGTTGACCACAACCCAACAGAAGAGAAATTAAAAGAGCTAGGCGTTGCTAGCTGGTCTATCTGGGAAAAAGAAGTTTCTAAATTCCCACTAGATTTCGGTATGACAGAAAGCGCTTACTTGCTAGAAGGCGAAATTCACGTAACGCCACAAGGCGGTGAAAAAGTTGTGATTAAAGCGGGCGATTTCGTGGTGTTTCCTAAAGGCATGAAATCACAGTGGGAAGTTGTAAAACAATTGAAAAAACATTATAAACACTCTTAATAGGTATTTGTAATGCTAGCCGCTTGATATAACAGCGGTAAAGCTATAAAAAGCTTGGTTTCTATAATTGAAACCAAGTCTTTTTATTGGTAAGGCGCGATGGATAAAGTTTTACTTAATTGAGTTAAAAAGCCACATTAGCTAGCATGAATTTTTTGGGTGGCTATAGGTCTGCTAAGTCTTGTTCTAGCTCAAACAGTTGCAGTTCGCTCAACACATTGTCTTTTTTGGCTGAAATTAAAAAGCTATCCTCAGCGCGGTTGCCCAAGGTGTTAATTTTTGCATTATGTAACGCAATATTGTGCTGCAAAAATATAAATGCTACTTTAGCCAGCAAGCCAGGCCTGTCGTTCACTATTATTTCTAACGTGTGATTGTTGCTAGGCTCTTCAGCAACTAACTTGAGTTGCGATTTAATAGGCATATGTTTAACTTGGCGGCTAACCCGGCCTTGTGTGGGCAGTTTTAGTGCATCAGTTGATGTAATTTTTTGTGTTAACTCTAATTCAATAAATTTTAATAATCCACTATAACTAACCGATTTACCTGATTGATCTAAAACAATAAAATTATTTAGTGCATAGCCATGCTGGGTAGTATAAATTTTAGCCTGCACAATATTACAGGCCATGCTGTCAAAGAAAATACAAATACGCGCAAACAAATCATCTTGGTCTTGCGTATAAATCATTGCTTGAATACCATCACCATTTGGGCTTAAACGTGCACGCACTATCGGCTGTTTGGTATACACATGCGGTGTGAGTAAGCGACTTTGCCATGCAATTTCATCCGATTCAAAACGTGCAAAATAAGCGCTACCGACGTTATCCCATAGTGCTTTGTAAGCACTGGCCTGCAAGCCATATTTGGCGAGCTTCTCAGCGGCCTCTAATTGTCTCGTCTCAATCGCTTGCTGCACAGTAAAGGCTTTGTTTTGCAGTGCGCGTCTAGTTGCATAAAATAAATTTTCAAGCAAACGTGCTTTCCATGCGTTCCAAACAACAGGGCTGGTGCCGCGAATATCGGCCACTGTTAACAAATATAAAGCAATTAGCCGTTTTTCAGTTTTTACTAATCCTGCAAATAACTCAATCACTGCAGGGTCTGATAAATCAGATTTTTGTGCCGTACTCGACATTTTTAAATGCGCGTCTACCAACCAAGCAATTAAATTAGATTCTGCTTTAGGCAGATTGTGAAGTTTACAAAAGCGTTTAGCATCTAACACACCTAAAGTAGAGTGATCGCCGCCACGTCCTTTTGCAATATCATGAAATAAGGCTGCAAGGTAGAGTTGGCGTGGCATTTCAAAAGCCGCAAATAACTCGGTGCATAATGGGAACTCGTGTTTTAGCTCAGGTTTGGCAAAGCGCCGCAAGTTAGCCAGCACGTTTAAAATGTGCTCATCTACGGTATAAACATGAAATAAATCGTGCTGCATTTGGCCTACTATTTTGCCAAATGCAGGAATATATTCACCTAAAATACCGTAGCGATTCATGCGTCGCAAGCTATGATTGACGCCATTAGGCTGTGATAACACACTTAAAAATAAGGCTTTATTTTCTATTGACTCACGAAAATCTCGATTCACTAATTTTTTAACGCGCTGTAATTCGCGCAATAAATTAGCACTCATACCAGTAAGTTCGGTGTGCTGTTGTAGCAACAAAAAGCCCTCTAAAATTGCGCTTGGGTATTGTTGTAAAACATTAGCTGCTTTAGTGTGCAACACATTGTTGCGCGCTTCAAACCGCGCATTTATTACTGTGATTACAGGTTTAGTATCACTTAAAGTTGTTTCTAATGTTTTGAGTAGTATCTCATTGATTAGGCTTATATATTTAGCACTACGATAATAGCTTTGCATCAATTGTTCACTGGCGCGCTTGCGTGGCGTAGTAACATAAGCTAAGTTGTCTGCCAATTCATTTTGGAAATCAAATAGCAGCCTATCTTCACGTCGTTTTGCTAGGTAATGCAGCCGAATACGTAAGGTTTGTAAGTTGCGTTCGTGGCGCTTTATTTGACTTAACTCTAGTGGTGAAATCAGCTGATTTTTTGCTAACTGTGCCCAGTTTTTACCAACATTTTGGCTGTCGGCTAACCATAAAATCATATGCAAATCGCGTAAGCCGCCAGGGCTTTCTTTAATATTAGGCTCTAAGTTATAAGCTGTATCGTTAAACTTTGCATGGCGATTGTCTTGTTCTTTAAATTTAGCGGCAAAAAAAGTTGTTGGCTGCATCAAGTTATTAATGGCATTGCTAAAAACTTGAAAATTAACTTTGTTGCCAGCCAGCCAGCGGGCTTCTAGTAAATTAGTTTGTACGGTTACATCGTTTAGCGATTCTAACAAACACTCATCATGCGTGCGAACGCTATGCCCAACCTGCAAACCTATATCCCACAATACACCAATCAAATTTTCTATCTGGTTATTTAAAGCTTCATGGTGTTGATTGGGTAGCAGAAACAGTAAGTCAATATCAGAATAAGGAAACAGCTCACCACGACCGTAACCACCCACAGCTACCAGGCTAGCACCCTTATGGATATTGGCTTGCAGCCATATCATTTTGAGTGTTTTATCAATTAATTGGCAATGTTTTTTAAGTGATTTTGCAGCATTTTTATGTTGAAAATAATCAATTTCGAGTGCGTTTTGTTGCGCTTTTAATTGGCTACGCCAAGTGCTAATGACCTGCTTGTTTTGCATGAAAATAACTAGATTTTAATGTGTGGGGTTAAAGGTGCGGGGTTTAAGGCAAACTCTAAGGCTTAGGTGGCGAGCCAGCAGATAGTGTCATCACTTCATAACCAGTTTCTGTAACCAGCACGGTATGTTCCCACTGTGCCGATAAGCTGCGGTCTTTGGTGACGATGGTCCAGCCATCTGGCATTTGTTTAATATCGCGCTTGCCAGCGTTAATCATAGGTTCTATGGTAAAAATCATGCCAGCTTTTAACTTTAAGCCTGTGCCAGCACGGCCATAATGCAGAATCTGTGGCTCCTCATGAAATTTTTTGCTAATACCGTGCCCGCAAAACTCACGCACAATACTAAAGCCATTTTTTTCGGCAAAATTTTGGATCGCAAAACCAATATCACCCAAAGTTGCACCTTGCTTTACTTGCTCAATTCCCAGCCACATAGCCTTGTAAGTAAGTTCACTCAATCTTTTGGCCTGAATAGACACTTCGCCCACATGAAACATGCGTGACGTGTCACCATGATAGCCATCTTTAATAACGGTGATGTCAATATTCACAGTATCGCCATTTTTTAACACTTTATCACCAGGTACGCCATGGCAAATTTGGTGGTTTACCGAGGTACAAATTGATTTAGGGTAGGGTGTATGGCCATCAGGCGCATAGTTAAGCGGTGCTGGAATTGCTTGTTGTATGTTAACAATGTAATCGTGACAAAGCTGGTCTAACTTTTCGGTTGTCACGCCATTCACTACAAAAGGTGTAAT
>JANMNC010000079.1:0-2231 GCA_031373695.1 Methylotenera sp.
TTTGTGATGGATGCTTTTGGCACTGCACACCGCGCTGAAGCCAGCACGCACGGCATTGCCAAATTTGCACCTGTGGCTTGCGCAGGTTTGTTACTGGCAGAAGAGCTTGATGCGCTTGGCAAAGCATTACTAAACCCAAAACGCCCAATGGTGGCGATTGTGGGAGGCAGTAAGGTTTCTACTAAGTTAAGCGTATTAGAAAGCTTATCGGATAAAGTTGACCAGTTAGTAGTAGGCGGCGGCATTGCAAATACCTTTTTAAAAGCAGCTGGCTATGAAGTGGGTAAGTCTTTATATGAAGCCGATTTGGTACCAGTGGCAAAAGCTTTGATGGATAAAATGGCAGCACGCGGTGCTGCAGTGCCCATTGCTATAGATGTAGTATGTGGTAAACAATTTGCGTCTGATGAGCCTGCTGTTTGCAAGCCAGCTAGTGAAGTAGTTGCCTGCGATATGATATTTGATATTGGTGTGAAATCTGCCCAAGAGCTGGCCAAAATATTAGAAAAAGCAGGCACTATAGTTTGGAACGGCCCAGTCGGCGTGTTTGAATTTGATCAATTTGGCGAAGGCACTAAAACCATTGCCCACGCCATTGCCGATAGCCATGCTTTTACCTTGGCGGGTGGTGGAGATACCATTGCCGCCATTCAAAAATACGGCATAGAAGACAAAATTAATTATATTTCTACCGCAGGTGGCGCATTTTTAGAGTTTTTAGAAGGTAAAACTTTGCCAGCAGTGGCCATTTTAGAAGAGCGTGCCGCTAAATGAGTACAGCTAACAATCAACCCTTATTGCAAACTAGCATCACAAGTTTAAAGCGTATTCATCAAGGCAAAGTGCGCGATATTTACGATATTGATGCTAATACCATGTTGTTGGTTAGTACCGATAGGCTGTCAGCTTTTGACGTAATTTTGCCAACTGGTATTGCCAATAAAGGTGCCATGCTGACGCAAATGGCCAACTTTTGGTTTGAAAAATTAAAACATATTGTGCCTAATCATTTAACAGGTATTGCGCCAGAATCGGTTGTTAATAATGATTTAGACAAAGCACAGCTAGGCAGCCGCGCAGTAGTCGTTAAAAAACTTAAAGCCTTGCCAATAGAGGCGATTGTGCGTGGCTATTTAGTGGGTAGCGGTTGGAAAGAGTACAAACAAAAAGGCACGGTGTGCGGTATTGAGTTGCCAGCAGGTTTACAAGAAGCATCTAAATTGCCAGCGCCACTATTTACGCCATCTAGCAAAGCAGCCGTTGGCGAGCATGATGAAAATATTAATTTAAAACAATGTGCTGATTTAATTGGTGTTGAAATGACAGCACTTGTTGCAAAAGCGGCTATTGAGCTTTATGCGCAAGCAGCTGAATACGCGCTCACCCGTGGCATTATTATTGCGGATACTAAATTTGAATTTGGGCTTGATAACAATGGTGTATTGCACGTAATGGATGAAGTATTAACGCCTGATTCATCTCGCTTTTGGCCCGCAGAAAGTTACAAAATTGGTAGCAATCCACCTAGTTATGACAAGCAGTATGTGCGAGATTGGCTAGAATCTATTGGCTGGAATAAAGCGCCACCAGCACCAGCTTTGCCAGATGAAGTAGCCCAACGCACATCTGAAAAATATCTTGAAGCTTTTGAAAAACTAACTGGCCAAAAATTACAAGTTTCTTAAAGCTATTTGAACTGAAACTAAGTTAAATGAGGCTGAGCGAAATGAGACTAGGTGAAAAACTAAAAGCGATTGGCAAGCAAATAAAAGCTGAATTTGTTTTTTACCAGCGCCTGCAAAAACACCCGCAAACACCAAAATTAGCTAAAGCTTTACTGTGGTTAGCTATCGGCTACGTACTTATGCCGTTTGATTTAATTCCAGATTTTCTACCTGTAATTGGTCAATTAGATGAGCTAGTTATCATTCCCTTACTGTTATACTCTGCTTTAAGATTAACCCCGCAGCACATAATTACAGAATGCAAAAGCGACTTAATATGATGAGACTAGCATGATGGAAATTTGGCAAATGATTCTAAGCTTTGATGCCCATTTGCCGCAATTGGTAGCCATGCATGCCAATCTTGTTTATGTAATTTTATTTGGTGTAGTTTTTTTACAAATTGGTGTGTTGCCTTTCTTTTTTCTACCCAGTAACCCATTTTTATTCGTTTGCGGTGCGGTTTGGGCAGCGTCATTACTCAACATTTGGCTTTTAGTTGCTGTG
>JANMNC010000029.1:0-2196 GCA_031373695.1 Methylotenera sp.
ACGCAAAATCGGCCAGTTGGCAGGGTCGTGGTAGCGAATAAACGCTTTATGCAGCTTGCGCACACCAGCCGCTTTAGGAATAGGCACATCATCAGAATCAGCCGTTACTTTACGTAGCGGGTTTTTGCCACTATGGTACATGGCAGTTGCCATCGCCATTGGTGTTGGCGTAAAGTTTTGTACTTGGTCTAATCTAAATTCATACTTCTTAAGCCACAAGGCCAAATTCAACATGTCTTCATCGGTAGTACCAGGATGTGCGGCGATAAAATAAGGAATCAGATACTGCTTTTTGCCTGCTTCTGCGCTAAATTTCTCAAACATGGCTTTAAACTCATCATACGCGCCCATGCCTGGCTTCATCATCTTGCTTAACACGTTTTCTTCACTATGTTCTGGCGCAATTTTTAAATAGCCGCCTACATGATGCTGCACTAATTCTTTTACATATTCTGGCGATTTCACGGCCAAATCGTAGCGTAAGCCGCTGCTGACTAAAATCTTTTTAACGCCTTTAATGGCGCGGGCTTTGCGATATAGCTGGATTAATGCGCTATGGTCTGTATTCAAGTTTTCGCAAATGCCAGGGTACACGCATGACAATTTTCGACACGATTGCTCAATTTTTTCAGACTTACACGCAATACGATACATATTGGCCGTTGGGCCACCAAGGTCAGAAATCACGCCAGTAAAACCATCGACTTTATCGCGAATTTCTTCAACTTCTTTGAGTATCGATTCTTCACTGCGGCTTTGAATAATGCGGCCTTCATGCTCGGTAATGCTACAAAAGGTACAACCGCCAAAACAGCCACGCATGATATTCACACTAAAACGTATCATCTCCCACGCAGGAATTTTGGCTTTGCCATAAACAGGATGCGGCGCACGCGCATACGGCATATCGTATACGTAATCCATTTCTTTGGTGGTAAGTGGAATTGGCGGTGGGTTAAGCCAAACCTCTCTATCACCATGTCTTTGTACTAGCGCACGTGCATTGCCAGGGTTGGCTTCTAGGTGCAACACGCGCGAGGCATGTGCATACAAAATTGGGTCTGTTGACACGTCTTCATAATCTGGCAATCGAACAACTTGCTTAGCTCTATCGGCTTTAGGCTTACGCACAATGGTGATTGCGTTGGTGCCTGCTGGCAATATGGGTGCCGCACCATTTTCTTCAGTAGCACAACTCGCGCCAGATTCAGTACTCGCATTTTTACCCATTTTCATCTCATATGGGTCTATGGCTTTATCAATTGTGCCAGGGCGGTCTAGTTTGGTGCTTTCAATTTCATCCCAGCCATCAGGTACTGCTTTGCGCAAAAAAGCTGTACCGCGAATATCTTGAATATCGGCTATTTTTTCGCCTTTAGCGATGCGGTGACTTAGCTCAACCAAGGCACGTTCAGCATTGCCATACAATAAAATATCGGCTTTAGAATCCACCAAAATACTGCGGCGCACTTTATCAGACCAATAATCGTAATGCGCAATGCGGCGCAAACTGGCTTCGATACTGCCAATTACCAACGGCACTTGCGAATACGCCTCACGGCAACGCTGGCTGTACACCAGCACTGCGCGATCTGGCCGCTTATTGGGCGCTGCATCTGGGGTATAGGCGTCATCACTGCGAATTTTACGGTCAGCCGTGTAGCGATTCACCATGCTATCCATATTGCCAGCGGTAATGCCAAAGTATAAGTTAGGCTTACCTAGGGCTTTAAACGCGCTAGCATTTTGCCAATCTGGCTGCGCAATAATGCCAACTCTAAAACCCTGCGCCTCTAGCAAACGCCCTACTAGTGCCATACCAAAACTTGGGTGGTCTATGTAGCAATCGCCCGTAATCAAAATAATATCGCAACTATCCCAACCCAATTCATCCATTTCAGCGCGGCTCATCGGCAGCATTTTGGCCGTGCCAAAACGCTTCGCCCAATACGGACGATAGGTGTGAATCGGTTTGGCTAAATTGTTGGTGTAAACTTCCATGATGGTGTAAATGACAGGCAAGACAAATATTAAGTTCGCGCATTTTACGCTCTAATAGCTTGATTAAGAAGCTAATATTTGTATTGATTGTGTAAGTTTCGTTAATGATTGACTAAATTGATGCAAGTACTATTATCTATAGCCTATGAAAACAATTTATTCAGTAACGGGTATGACCTGTGGCGGATGCGTTAA
>JANMNC010000037.1:0-9766 GCA_031373695.1 Methylotenera sp.
AATAGAAGCTTTTTTCAAGCCATTCATAAAGCGGCTGTAAGTTAAACCTAACTCACGTGCACCAGCGTTTATACGTGCAATCCATAAGGTACGGAATTGACGTTTTTTCTGACGACGGTCTCTATATGCATATTGACCCGCTTTCATTACCGCTTGCTTGGCAACGCGATAAACGTTTTTACGACGACCGCGATAACCTTTAGCAGCGTTTAATACTTTTTTATGTCTTGCGCGAGCGATGACACCACGTTTTACTCTAGGCATATCGGTCTCCTTATTGTGTTGGCATCATGGCGCGAACGCGCTTGATGTCAGTTGGTGAGATGATCGAAGTGCCACGTAACTTACGTTTTTGCTTAGTGGTTTTCTTGGTTAGGATATGACGTAAATGTGAATGTGTACGCTTCACTTTACCGTTACCTAAGAACTTAAAGCGCTTTTTGGCGCTGCTCTTTGTTTTCATTTTTGGCATTTTTTTCTCCTTTGAGACTAGTTAAGAGTGCCTAGGCATGCCATTTCGCCGTATCACTCAGAAAAAACTTTAATTACTGCAACTAATACTATTTACTCTGCCGCTACAACTGGGGCATCAACTGCTGTGAGCACTGGCTTTTCAGCCATTTTTTCTTTTGCAGGTTTAGCAGCAGGAGTTTTTACAACTGGTTTCTCTACTTTCTTGGGCGCCAAAACCATTACCATTTGACGGCCTTCCATTTTAGGAAACTGCTCAACCACTGCATGCTCTTGTAAATCTGCTTCAACACGCTTTAACAGCGCCAAACCGAATTCTTGATGCGTGATCTCACGGCCTCTAAACCGCAATGTAATCTTCGCTTTATCGCCTTCACCCAGAAAACGGATAATATTGCGCACTTTAATATTGTAGTCGCCGTCATCAGTACCTGGACGAAACTTAATTTCTTTAATAACTACTTGTTTTTGTTTAAGCTTTTGTTCATGCTGACGTTTACTTTCAGCATACTTAAACTTACCGTAATCCATCAACCTGCACACTGGTGGCACTGCGTTTGGTGCGATTTCCACCAAATCAATATCAGCTTCTTCCGCTTTAGCAAATGCTTCGCGCAAGCTAACAATACCTAAAGGCTCGCCTTCTATGCCCACCAAACGAACTTCGGCTGCGGTAATATCGCCGTTAATTCGCGTATCTTTATCCTGTGCTATTGTTAACTCCTAATCTATTCTGTAAAAAATTAAACCGTGCTACATCAAAAATAAGCTTAAACCTTAGTTTCAACTTCTGCTTTTAAACGAGCAATTAGCTCGCTTACTGGCATAGAACCTAGGTCTTCACCTTTTCTGGTACGCACGGCCACATGTCCAGCTTGCATTTCGCGCTCACCCGCTACAAGCAGGTATGGCATCTTTTGCATGCTATGTTCACGTATTTTATAGGTAATCTTCTCATTTCTCAAGTCAAATTCACATCTAATGCCATTTTTCTTTAGCGTTTCAACCACTTGGCGCACGTAATCAGCTTGATTTTCTGAAATGTTCAACACCATCACTTGTATAGGCGCTAACCATAACGGCATAGCGCCTGCATAGTTTTCAATTAAAATACCAATAAACCGCTCCATAGAGCCAACAATAGCGCGGTGTAGCATCACAGGGCGTTTGCGACTGTTATCTTCAGCCACGTATTCTGCGCCTAGACGTTCAGGCAAATTAGAATCAAGCTGTATGGTGCCGCACTGCCACATGCGGCCTAGCGAGTCTTTGAGTGTGAATTCTATTTTAGGCCCATAAAAGGCGCCCTCTCCAGCTTGGTATTCAAACTCTAATCCATTAGATTTTAGTGCATTAGCCAGCGAGCTTTCTGCTTTATCCCAATCTGCGTCACTGCCAATACGCTTTTCTGGGCGAGTAGACAATTTCACAATTACATCATTGAAACCGAAATCGCCATAAGCTTTGTAAAGCATTTTAATGAAGTCAGCGACCTCTGCCTCCACCTGTTCATCGGTACAAAAAATGTGCGCATCATCTTGGGTAAAGCCACGAACACGCATCAAACCATGTAGTGCACCAGATGGTTCATTTCTATGGCAAGAACCAAACTCAGCCAACCGTAAAGGCAAATCGCGATAACTATGCAAAGTGTTATTAAAAATCTGCACATGCCCAGGGCAGTTCATGGGTTTAACGGCGTAATCACGATTTTCAGAAGACGTTACAAACATTCCTTCACGATAATTTTGCCAATGGCCAGATTTCTCCCAAAGCGTTCTATCCATGATAGTGGGTGTACGTACTTCTTGGTAGTTGTAGTCAACAAACATTTGACGCATGTATTGTTCAACTTCCTGCCAGATACTCCAGCCACGCGGATGCCAAAACACCATACCCGGCGCGTCATCTTGCATATGAAAGTAATCCAACTGCTTACCTAGCTTGCGGTGGTCGCGTTTTTCGGCTTCTTCCAGTTGAAACAAATAGGTTTCAAGCTCTTCTTTGTTGCGCCAAGCGGTACCATAAACGCGCTGTAGCATCTCATTATTGCTGTCGCCACGCCAATATGCGCCTGCCAATTTCATGAGTTTAAAGGCTTTTAATTTACCAGTATTGGGCACATGTGGGCCACGACATAAATCGGTAAAGTTACCTTCAGAATACAAAGACACATCTTCGTTGGCAGGAATTGATGCAATAATTTCCGCCTTGTAGTGTTCGTTAATGCTTTTAAAATATGCCACTGCTTCATCTCTGGGCAATACTTTACGAGTAACGGGTTCATCTTTTTTTGCAAGCTCAACCATTTTCTTTTCAATCAACACCAAATCGTCTGGCGTAAATGGGCGCTTGTAGCTGAAATCGTAAAAAAAGCCGTTTTCAATCACGGGGCCAATAGTCACTTGGCAATCTGGAAACAGCTCTTTCACAGCATAGGCCAGCAAATGTGCGGTCGAGTGGCGAATAACATCCAAGCCTTCAGGATTTTTATCTGTAATAATGGCTAAATCGGTATCGCTTTCAATCAAGTAGCTGGTGTCAACAATCTTGTCATTTATTTTGCCCGCAAGTGCCGCTTTTGCGAGACCTGCGCCAATGTTCATGGCAACTTCAGCCACTGTAACCGGGGCATCAAAGCTGCGTAGCGAGCCATCTGGTAAGCGAATTACGGGCATAACTTTTCTCATTTCAAAACAATAAAAGCCACAAATTAAAACTGCGGCTTTTTAATTGGCTAAATTTATATAACTATAAAAACAATTATCTCATAACGCACCCTATCACCGCAATTCATAGCCCACATGACTTCTTGCATTCATCTATAAAATATTCTGATATTTATTTATAAAATATATTTGTTAACTAACCATTAGCTTTTAATTAACAACCAATAGACGACTAGTCTGTTTAATGTAAAATATAGGCATGGATAAGCAATTAAAACCTTTAAAACAGCTTGATACGCGTCAGCAAATTATTGACGTAGCAAAAACCATTATTTTAGGTAAAGGCTTCTCTGCAGTGGGTTTGAACGAAATATTAACTGCAGCATCAGTGCCGAAAGGTTCTTTTTATCACTATTTTTCATCTAAAGAACAATTTGGCAATGCATTGCTTGAAGATTATTTTGACGAATATACCAATCGTTTAGCAAAAAACTTACAAGATACTCACTTATTACCTGCGCAACGTTTGTATGCTTTTTTTGGCGGGTGGCTAGAAACACAATCTAGCGACACTACCAAAGACAAATGTTTGGTTGTTAAATTAAGTGCGGAGGTTACTGATTTATCAGAACCTATGCGCTTAACACTTAAGTTAGGCACACAGCGGGTATTAGATTTATTGGAATCTTGCATTGATGAAGGCATACAAGCAGGTGCATTTCAAGTTGGACAGACTGCAGAAGCTGTTGCCAAAGAACTTTATTACATGTGGCTTGGCGCTACTTTAATCACCAAAGTACACCATACCCGTGACGCTTTGGAGCACGCCATGTGTGCAACTAAAAAGTGTTTGAATATTCAGGATATTCAAACTATAACTTTCTAAGATACCTACTTTACGGGCTGGTTTACACCATAAAAAAGCTGCAACTTAATTAAGATGCAGCTTTTTAGTTTTTTGGTAGGCAGTAGCAGACTCGAACTGCTGACCCCTTGGATGTCGACCAAGTGCTCTAACCAACTGAGCTAACCGCCTTTAATATGTATTTAATAGTGCGTTTACAAACAAGGCCGAATTCTAGCGCATTACAAGGTTTGGCGCAAACCAAAGCTAACAACTTGCCTGCTATAATTGCCCGTTAAATGATGCCAAAAACCAACACCAACCTTGAAGTAATTATCGACAACTTAAGTCAATATGGTTATGTAATTTATGAGAATTTTTTATCTGATGCCATTATTAAGAGCCTTAATGCTCTGGCAAAGGATTTATATGCACAAAATAAAATGCATGCCGCAAAAACTGGCATAACGGGCAAAGCATTAAACATAAACTTACGTGGGGACAGCATATTTTGGCTGGATGAAAACAGCGATGATATTAATACTCAAGCCTACTTCATTGAAATGCAAGCACTTAAAAATGCGCTTAATCAACATTTGTTCTTAAACGTGCATGAAATAGAAACGCACTTAGCGGTGTACCCTGCAGGCAGCACTTATCAAAAACATTTAGATCAGTTTAGCCAAGGCGCAGGTGTTCAAGCAAGGCAGTTAAGCAGTATTTTATATTTAAATAATCATTGGCAAGCGAATGACGGTGGAGAGTTAAGGCTTTATACAACTGAGCATGAGCATATCGATATTTTGCCCACTGCAGGTAGATTGGTATTGTTTTTATCAGCCCAATTTTGGCATGAAGTGCTGCCTGCAAAGGCCGATAGAATAAGCCTCACAGGCTGGTTTAGAAGCAGAAGTTAAGCCATGAGCTTAATAAAAATAAACACTATCGCTTTTGTTTGGGGCATATTTGAAGCTACTTTCTTTTTTATTGTGCCTGATGTTTGGCTAAGCTATGTTGTGCTAACTAGTTATGCCGCACAAAACAATATTAAATTAGCCATTAAAGCTGCAATCTTTACGCTGATTGGCGCTTTATTAGGCGGTGCCATTTTGTTTTGGCTTGGCAGTTTTTATCCTAAAGCCATCATCCAATTTTTAAACGCAATACCTGCTATTAATCAAACTTTAATTGCGCAAACACAACTAGCTCTTAATACAAATGGCTTGTACGCATTAATATTAGGCGGCTTTCAAGGCGTACCTTATAAAATATTTGCTGGCCTAGCAGCAAACAGCAGCATTAGTTTTTTATCATTTTTGGCAATATCTGCAGTGGCACGCATGCTGCGTTTTATTGCAGTAATAGCGCTAGTACGCTTTTTAGTCGAACTACTTGTGTACTTAGGCTATAAGAAATATTTAACGGGGTTGTTATTAATCGTGTGGATAATTTTTTACTGTTTTTATTTTTGGCAAATGCTAAATTAAGGCTTTAATAATCGCTGATACAAGCTCGCACTGGCGTAACCATCTTGTGGTAGTTGTTGTGTAGCCTGATATTGTCTAACTGCGGCCTGGCTTTTAAGCCCAGGAAAACCGTCTGGTGCACCGCAATCAAAGCCCAGCTCATTTAATCTGCCTTGCAACGCCCACATTTGGTTGAAGCTTAAGGCTTCTGTTTCAGCATCGGCTCCTGCAATAATGGGTGATTCTTTTTCTAACTGATTTGCAAGATGAACTACCGACAAAGCATAGTTCACAGAGCGATTCCAATCCATAATCACATCAAAGTTGCTGAACACCATAAATACTGGGCCTTGCCAACCTTGCGGCAATAAAAGCGCAGCATTTTCTAGCGTGGGCAACGCATCGCCTTTTATATTTGTTACACCAAGTTTTATCCAATCAGCCGTACTTTTACGATTATTTAAGTGCGCTTGTGAATAATCAAATGTTGCTGGCAGCTTAACTTCTACAGCTATCTGCTCATCTTTGCGCCAACCTACTTTACTTACATAATTTGCGGCCGATGCAAACGCATCAGGCATCGATGTCCAAATGTTGATGCGGCCATCAATATCAGCATCTACGCCATATTTAAGCATGGTAGATGGCATAAACTGCATATGCCCCATTGCGCCAGCCCACGAGCCACGCATACCCGCAACTGAGTTGTGGCCAGCATCTACAATGCGCATGGCATCTAGTAATTGATTGCGAAAAAATGCAGCACGACGCCCTTCATAAGCCAGAGTCATCAAGCTTGAGGGTAAACCAAAGTTGCCTTTATTTCTACCATAGCTGGTTTCTAAACCCCAAAATGCCACCAGTATATTTTTAGGCACACCATAGTGTGTTTCTATGTCTAACAAAAGCGCATCATGTTGTTGCAACATGGCTCTACCGTGCTCTATTTGATTGGGTGTTACCCGCTTTTCTATATAACTTAAAAAGGGTGAAATAAATTCTGGCTGCCCGCGATCTAAAACAATAACACGTGGTAAATATTTAGCGTTTTTAAAAGTGTTATCAATAGTTTTTTGTGAAATGCTAGCGGCTTTTGCCTCGGCTTTTAGCGCTTCTAGCCAACTTGTAAAATCAGGATTGGGCTCTGCAGATGTAATTTGGCTTATTGAGCTTAAAAAAACCAAAGCCACTAAGCAAGTTTTAAGTTTATGCATTTTTTAGCGTATTTAATATTTCGCCGTAGCCTATTTTATAATGTGGATATTGCAGTTGAAAACCAGTAGCGCGTAAACGCTGGTTATTAAGACGCTTGCCACCTTGTATTGCAGGCACTTTAACACTATCGACATTAATATTTTGTGCATTTGCCAGCCAAGTCAACACCTCGTATTGCTGAGTAGGCTTATCGTCCGTAACGATATAGCAATCGTCTACTGGCTCATTTTTAATTGACTTTTCAACGCTGTAACTAATAAAACCTGCGGCATCATCGCGATGAATACGGTTGCTCCAGTTGTTGTCTAGAGGCCAGCGGCTAAACTCTTTCGACAGGTTGACAAGATATAATCGACCTTTGCCATATATGCCTGAGAGGCGCATGGATGTTGACTTGCAGGCTTGCTCATTTACTTGCATGCAAAAATTTAAACAAAAGTCTTTTAATAGATTTTCAGCTTCTAATAACCGCGCACCACCAAAATCACTGGCAATAGCAGGCGTTGTTTCATCTAATAAATCTTGCGATTTTTGACCATAAACACGGGTGCTAGAAACGAAAAAAACGTGCTGCAAAACATGATTTTGCGCTTGAGTGGCGAGAACATTTTGTAGGCCATGGGCATAATGTGCTTGATAGCTTTCATCCGTTTGTGCATCAGCAGCTACGCAATAAACAATAATATTGGGGTTTAATTTTTCAAGCGCAATCAATGTATTTGGCTGGGTAACATCTGCTTGAATGGTTTGCATACCCAGCGGCAGCGCTTGATTACTGCGTCTTAGACCGATAATCTCGTTGCCAACATGTAAGCGTGTGGCAATAGCAGTACCTAGATCACCACACCCTACAATTAAAATTTTAGCCATGCTAGTTAACCATTAGTAAATAAGTATTTCTCTGCAAAAAATAATGCAACTATTGTTTTACCATCTGTAATTTCGCCGCGTTTAATCATGCTTAAACAATCTTCAAGGCTAGCGCTGAACACTTCTAAATGCTCATCATCATCACGTTTATGGGCGCCTGCGCTTAAACCGCGTGCCAAATACATATGAATAACTTCGTTTGAATAACCAATACACGGGTGTTGATGACCAAGCTTAATCCATTGAGTCGCACTGTAACCTGTTTCCTCGAGCAACTCACGCTGGCCAGTAACTAAAACAGTCTCATCCGCATCTATCTTACCGGCTGGCAGCTCAATAAAAACTTGATGTAAGGGATAGCGGAATTGCTTCTCTAGAACAATATGACCATTTGCTAACATGGCCACCACAACTACTGCACCAGGATGGGTTACATATTCACGTTGGCTAGTGTTGCCATTTGGTAAACGCACTTGATCACGCTTTACCGTTAACATACCGCCCGCGGCTACTGTCTCTGAACTTATTAAATGCTCAGTTAAATTAATTGTCATTACAATTAAATTGCTGCAACGTTAAACGTATCACATTGATTTACATCGCCCAACTTAAGCCCTTGATTAAACCAGCGCATACGCTGTTGAGAGGTGCCATGGGTAAAACTATCTGGCACTGCATAACCTTGCGCCTGCTTTTGCAGCGCGTCATCGCCAATAGCCGCAGCGGCACGCATGGCTTCTTCTACATCGCCTTGTTCTAATATACGGTTTGCGCCATCGGCATGGTGCGCCCACACGCCAGCGTAACAATCAGCCTGCAATTCCAGTCGCACAGAGTATTGATTGGCTTGCGCCTCATTACGTGCATTTTGGCGTGCTTGCTGCACCTTATCTGAAGTGCCCATTAAATGCTGAATATGATGACCAACCTCATGCGCAATCACATAAGCTTGTGCAAAATCACCTGGCGCATTAAATTTAGTTTTCATTTCTTGGTAAAACTGTAAATCGATATACACTTTTTGATCGCCAGGGCAATAAAACGGACCCATTGCTGCCTGGCCAGCACCACAAGCGGTTGGTGTTTGGCCGCTAAACAATACTAATTTTGGCGCAGGGTATTGTTGGCCTGCGTTTTTAAATATTTTATCCCAAGTATCTTCAGTGCTACCCAGCACTTTGGCCACAAATTGCGCCATTGGGTCATCTTTGGGAATTGGTGCAGATTCTGCCGGTGCATTTTGACTCATACCCTGCCCTAAATTGACTACCAATGCTGGGTCTACGCCAAAATACATCGCCACCAAAGCTAGCGCGATGGTGCCTAAGCCAATACTTTTACCACCCACTCGACCTCCGCTACTACCGCGTCTGTCTTCGACATTGCTGCTTTCGCGTTCGTCATCTAAGCGCATATTAACCTTTAAGTTGTTTGGTAATAAATTGATAACATTAAGTAATAATTACTTAACATTAATAAGTTAAAAAGATAAAACATAAAGTGTTTTTTAGCCAGCCTTAATTTGCAAACTTTTGTTATATGCTTAATTGTTATTAAAAGACATGTCTTTAGACTGTTTATTTCCAACGCATTGACTTGACACAAAGTTTAACTAAAATAACAACTTGGGTAACCTATTTAAGGATTATTATCATGTTTAAGTCAATTAAATATGCAAGAAATTTGGTTTTAGCCACACCTGTAATTATTTTAACTTTGGCTAGTTATTCAGCATACGCTGACATCTACAAATGGCGTGATAATCACGGCGTAACTCAATACTCTGATCGACCACCAGTTTCGGGTTTGGTAAAAGCAACACGCAACGAAATCGTTAACGCGCTGCAAAAAAAAGAATTGTGCGCCGAACCAGTTGCTAAAACTGTTGTTGCATCTACCAAAAACTTCAGTGCTAATTTTTTTGGTAGAGCATCTAGTAGTGGCTTTAATATTGCTGCGCAGAACACTGGTTTTGGTATAACGACACCTACTCGAAGTCTTAGCACAGCAAGTACTAGTAGCAATATAAAGGTTAGCTCCAATGCATATGCTCCGCTAAAATCAACCTCTGTAATTAGTTCAGGTGGTAGAAATGTAAGTGTATTTGGTTCTGTAACAAAGCCAATAACTAACACACCAGTTGTTGTACCGAAACCGACAGTGGTAGCTAATGCAGCGCCTACTCCATCAACACTACCTAAACGCAAAAATACGGCGATTGTGCCTGCACC
>JANMNC010000044.1:0-28729 GCA_031373695.1 Methylotenera sp.
CCTATGGCGATTTTGCAGGCCATGATAGCTTATGGGAAATGGTCGATAGAACCAAAAATGATGTATTAGCAAGAATGGCATTAGTGCCCCGCACCATGGAGGCACGTGGTTTAGACGCCTTGCCAGCGTTGCGAGCAAAGCTTGCACAAGCGGGTGACACCTTAGCGGCAGAAATTTTAGATATTACTTTGCGTGATGAAGTAGGCCATGTTTCAATTGGCAACACTTGGTTTAACTGGCTTTGTAAGCAGCGTAGCATAGCCCCCATTGCCACTTATTATGAGTTAGCAGAACAATACGATGCACCAAAACCGCGCCCACCTTTTAACCTTGAAGCTAGGCGTGAGGCGGGTTTTAGCGAAGCTGAGCTAGCAATATTAAGCGCTTAACATTTTATTAAATTAATTATTTACTGAAGTTATTCACCTAGCTTAATATTCTGCAAGTTACAATAATTAACACCATAATATTAAATAGAATAAAAATGAATAAAATAATATTGCTTGTCTGCGCTTGCTTATATTTTACTAGCCAACCACTATACTCAGCCGACCTTTATCGTTGCGGCAACAGCTTTCAAGATACGCCATGTGTTGGGGCAACCAAAAGTAAAGTGATTGTTACTAATGCCAGCCCTAGCAATTCTAATCAACCGACTGAAGCTGTGGATAAAGATTGTTTGCAGCAAGGTGAGTCTGCAAAAAAAATCATGTGGATGCGTGAAGTGGGCAAAACTGCAGAAGACCAAATGAGTGCCGCGCCTGACTCTTCAACCAAAAAACTTATCGCGCAGGTTTATCAACACCGAGGCTCATCTTTGCAAGTTAAAGCAGCGATTGAGCGTGAATGCATGCAACAAAAAGAAAGAGACTTACTGGCCGCAAAAATGATGATTGAAGCTCAACGCTTGCGAAACGGTACAAGTTCTGCAGACCCAAGCACTATTAGCAATCAAAAAGATAACTTAACCGAAAACTCAACTGGTCAGCAAACAGACAACAAAGCTTTAAGCAATGCCGCAAAATGCAATAGTTATAAATCTGAACAAGATGCAATCAGCCTAAAGCGCAGAAAAGGTGGCTCTGCAGGCTTTATGGAAAAATTAAAACAACGTCAACTTGAGATTGAAGTAGAAACTAAATCACTGGCTTGTTAAGCGCAGCAAAAAATTTCTGAGTTATTGCAAACTTAAGCTGTAAACAAACCCGCTACACCGTCTAAGCCGCTGTAATTTAACGCATAAGTGGCTTGGCTTTGTACGATTGGTTTTGCATGGTACGCCACACCCACTGTAGCTGCTGACATCATCTTAAGGTCATTTGCGCCATCGCCAATGGCAACGGTTTGATCGACTTTTAAGCCCAAGTTATCTCGCAAATTAACTAACTCTCGTGCTTTACGCTCTGCATCTACAATTTCACCCAAAATATTACCCGTGAGTTTGCCATCAATAATTTCCAAGCTATTAGCGACTGCGTAATCTAAACCTAACATAGCTTTTACGTGGTCTGCAAAAAATGTAAATCCACCAGAAACTAACATGGTTTTAATATTATTGGCTTTGCAGGCTGCTATCCACTCACGCGCGCCTGGGTTAAGTTTAAGGCGCTCATCAATTACGCGCTGCAAGGCGGCTTCGTCCAAACCTTTTAACAAATTTACGCGCTGCTTTAAGCTGGTGGCAAAATCAATATCACCACGCATAGCCGCCTCAGTTATTGCTGAAATCTGTGGTTTTAATTGCATCATATCGGCAATTTCATCAATACACTCAATCGAAATCAAGGTCGAATCCATATCCATTACACATAGCCCAAAATGGCTTAAACGCTGGGCATCTGGCACCAAAGCACAATCAATTTTTTGCTCCACACAAAATGTTTGCACGTTCGAAACTTCAAATGGTTTGCTTGTGGATTGAATAGGCAAATAATAGGCAAACTCTGCCACTTGCATAAACTGCGTATTGCCGCCAATTAAACGATGAATGTGAGTGAGATGTGCCACAGTGATGGCACGACCTTGAAGTACTAAACGCATAAATTGCCCAAGAAAATAATAAAAAACATAAAACGAAATTATAACAGTAGCGTCCTAACAGTGTGAATGTGACTGCAATTGCTCGCATGCCATACAAAATGTAACAAATACAGTCTTTGTTATTTCATATTTGAATGCTATTATTTTTTTAATTATCCGTATTGAGATTATCTGAATGAAACCTGCAACAAAAGAAGCGGCTTTAAAATCTACCAATTTAGCGTGGCTAAACTTACCTAACCTACCCGCACCACTTAAAGCCTTGTTTGCAGGCTATTTGTTAGTGGTTGGTGTTGGCTTGCTGATGGCTGGCTTACAAATTATGCTAACACACGGCATGGCCGATGGCAAAGTAGGCCTATCTAAAAACGATATTGTGTACAGCTATTATGGCGACCGTACGAATAGCAAATTAGAAAGCATGCTTAATGGCTCGATGAAAGCAATGGCTCCAGACCCAGTGCGTGCAGATATTATTAAATGGGTACACAAAGGCGCACCAAAAGCTGATTGGGATGCCCATTTTAAAGGTGTGTTCGCGCAACATTGCGTAAGCTGCCATAGTGTTGTGCCCAATATCCCCAACTTTAATAATTTTGAAGAAGTGCAAAAAGTAGCCGCTACGGGCGAAGGTGAAAGCATTCAAAATTTAACACGCGTATCGCATATTCACTTGTTTGGTATTAGTTTTATTTTCTTCTTTATTGGACTAATTTTTAGTTTTGCCGTAAACGTACCTAAAAAATGGAAAATATTAGCAATTGCATTCCCATTCGGATTTTTAATCGTTGACATACTTTCATGGTGGTTAACCAAATTGGCACCAGGTTTCGCGTGGCTAACCATTATCGGCGGCATTGGCTACAGTGTGGCATCAACCTTTATGTGGGCTACCAGCATGTACCAAATGTTTATTTTATCTCGCAACGGTAAAGTATATGGTAATGCGTGGGAGCAAGATTTGTAACAAGCATAACGCCGTAGTAAGTGTATTGAAAAATACTCAATTAAAAAGCCATGCTAACTATATGTATGGCTTTTTTCTTAAGTATGTGAACGGTCTAGCTGACTGAATAACTTCATAAAAATGCCACTTTCGAAACAGGAAACACGTCTAGTACAAATGTTGTTTATTTATTATGGTGCAAAGTAATTTATACAAGCAATTAAGCACTAGATACGGATATATTTATATTATGAAATTTCTAACCTTTGGTGTATGACATGACAGAGAAAAGATCAAAAAATAGGCAGGTGGCAGAAAAAAGACTAGATGAAATTACGCTTATAGCGGAAAAAATCATTGCAACTAAGGGTATTAACGGGCTCACTTTGCAAGAAGTGATTTCGAAATGTAGCATTTCAAGAGGTACTTTTTACAAGCAAATACCATCCAAAGAAACCTTAATTACTTACCTTGGAATTAAAGGGCTAAACTTTTGGGCTGCGCTGATAGAAAAATCTTTGGAATATAACGCGTTATCTAGAGAAAAATTGCTAGTTTTATATGCTGCGCATGTGTTGTGTAACCGGCTAATGGCTATTAACTATCAATGCATATTCATCGCCAATTCTGAAGTAAACCGAATGGCTGTTAATCTCGAGTTAAATCTAATTTTAGATGACCGAATAAATTATTTAATAAGCTATATAGACAGCTGTATTCAACTTGGCGTTAAAGAAGGCAATCTAAGTGTTCCGTCTAACCTTAGTACTGTTGAGCTATCTTTTTTTATATGGGCTAATCGTTACGGCGCTACTGTAGCATCTAGAAATTTTCAGATAAGCTCGGCAGACTTAACTTTAAAGTACAAACTTTACACTGACTATACTTTAGACAATATGAATTGGAAGCCACTTTCTAATGAGATAAATTATGAGCGGGTACTAAACGGTATATTTAATACTTACTACAAAAATGAAAAAATCATGGCAGTAAAGCTTCATCCAGAAGTACAGCCATTCTCAATTACTGAGCAGATTTTTGATTGATTACATAATTTAAGCATTAAAATTAAATCTTTAAACTCGCCACATCATCCACCACCACAGCAAATAAATCGCGTACTGCAGCCAATGCGCTGTCGTGCATTGTTTGTGCATCTAAAATTTTGCCATTTGCGCCCACTAAGCTGCGCGTTGCGCAAGCGCTAGCCACCACAGTTGGTTTAAAGCCTAAATTAAACGCACCGCGCGCGGTAGAGTTAATACAAACATGCGTCATAAAGCCAGCCAATACTAGGTTTTCAATGCCAAGTGATTTTAGTTTAGCCTCTAAACCAGTGGCAATAAACGAGTTTGGGTAGTTTTTAACAATCACATCTTCACCATTTTTTGGCGCTACCTCAACTGAAATAGCGCCTATATCTGCGGTGATATCATAAGGCGAGCCTGCTCCCGCATCGTGTTGAATATGAATAATGGGCACGTTTAAATCGCGTGCCATTTCAAGTAGTTTTTTAGCCTCTAAAATGGCTGGCTCAACATTTGTAAGCTGCATCACACCACGACGATAAGTGTTTTGGCAATCGACCATAATCAAAGCCGAATTTTTAAGCCCTGCATAATCAAAGCCCATGCCAGTCACTTCACGCAGTGTTTGAGATGCTTGTACCATTTTATTTTTTCCTTAAGTGTTAAAGATATGTTACTTGCTTGCACTGTTTTTACTGGTAAGCATGCGGTTTTTGCGCGAAAATATCGTTTAAATTAAAAATCACAGTTAAACCTCACTTTAAAATGAATTTACACGAATATCAAGCCAAACTTTTATTAAAACAATATGGCCTACCAACGCCTGTTGGCGCGGTTGCTGGCGATGCAAGTTTTGCACGTGAAGTGGCTAATTCAATCCAATCTAAAGCTTTTGTGGTTAAAGCACAAATACACGCCGGTGGGCGTGGTAAAGCTGGTGGCGTTAAATTAGTTAAATCTGCAGCCGAGGTTGCACAAGCCGCAGAAGCTTTATTGGGTAAAACTTTAATCACCTACCAAAACGCGCCCGATGGCCAAATGGTTAGCCAAGTATTGGTTGAAGAAACCTTGCCAATTGCACGCGAGTTATATTTATCGATGTTAGTTGATAGAACACTTGAACGCGTTGTTGTTGTGGCCTCTAGCGCTGGCGGTATGGATATTGAAGAAATTGCAGCTAAGCACCCTGAGCAAATTTTGCAAGAAGTGTGTGACCCGCTAAATGGCTTGGTCGATTTTCAGGCGCGTAATTTAGCATTTAAACTGGATTTGAGTGGAGACCAAATTGGCGCGTTCACCAAGCTTTTAAAAGGCTTGTACCAGTTATTTAAAGAAAATGATTTAGCCTTACTAGAAATCAACCCATTAATTGTTACAACAGACGGCAAACTAGTAGCGCTGGACTGCAAAATGAGCGTTGATGACAATGCACTTTATCGCCAAAAGGCTTTAGGTGAACAACGTGACTGGCGGCAAGAAGACGCCAAAGAAGCGGTGGCGCATGAGGCAGGCTTAAACTACATTGCGCTTAACGGTAATATTGGTTGTATGGTTAATGGTGCTGGTTTGGCTATGGCAACGATGGATTTAATTAAATTACATGGTGGCATGCCTGCTAACTTTTTAGATGTGGGTGGAGGGGCTACCGCTGAAACGGTGACCAAAGCTTTTAAAATTATTTTGGCCGATAGCAATGTTAAAGCCATATTGGTGAATATTTTTGGTGGCATTATGCGCTGCGATATTATTGCAGAAGGTATTATTACTGCAGTTAAAGAAGTCGGAATGAAAATTCCTGTTGTAGTCCGCTTAGAAGGCACAAACGTTGAATTAGGTAAGAAAATGTTACGTGAAAGTGGTTTAAATATTATTTCTGCAGAAGATTTAACCGATGCGGCAAAGCAAGCAGTGCTGTCAGTTAACAGTCAGGCGGTACAGTAATGGCAATTTTAGTTAACAAAAGTACACGCGTACTCTGCCAAGGTTTTACCGGTAAACAGGGTACATTTCACTCAGAGCAGGCGCTAGCTTACGGCACACAAATGGTGGGCGGCGTTACACCAGGCAAAGGTGGCCAGCTGCACCTTTCATTACCCGTTTTTAACACCATGCGCGAGGCAGTGCGAGAAACGCAAGCAGATGCCAGCGTAATTTACGTGCCACCGCCTTATGCAGCAGATTCTATATTAGAAGCAGCCGATGCAGGCATAGCACTGATTGTATGTATTACTGAGGGTATTCCTGTATTAGATATGCTTAATGTTAAAGCAGCACTTAATATTAAAGCGGCGCTGAAAGCCAATGGCGCTAAGCTTATTGGGCCAAACTGCCCAGGCATTATTACACCAGATGAATGTAAAATTGGCATTATGCCTGGCAGTATTCATCTGCGCGGCAAGGTGGGTGTGGTGTCGCGTTCGGGCACATTAACTTACGAGGCAGTGCATCAAACCACACGCTTAGGCCTTGGTCAAACTACTTGTGTTGGCATTGGCGGAGACCCAATAAAAGGCCTTAATTTTATTGAGTGCTTAACTTTATTTGAAGCGGATCCGGAAACACAAGCCATCATTATGGTGGGTGAAATTGGTGGTAGCGACGAAGAAGCCGCTGCAGACTTTATAAAGCACCACGTTACTAAGCCAGTGGCCGCCTA
Source organism: Methylotenera sp. (assembly GCA_031373695.1). Lineage (GTDB taxonomy): Bacteria > Pseudomonadota > Gammaproteobacteria > Burkholderiales > Methylophilaceae > Methylotenera_A. Next base: position 6,671 of record JANMNC010000044.1, read on the forward strand.
TATTGCAGGGCTAACAGCGCCAGCGGGCAAACGCATGGGGCATGCTGGGGCGATTATTTCTGGTGGCAGTGGCCGTGCCGAAGATAAAATTAAAGCATTAGAAAATGCAGGCTGTGTGGTTGCTAGCTCACCCGCAGGTTTAGGCGAAGCTGTGCTTAAAGCCATGCAGATTCAAGCTAGCAAGATTAAAATTAAAAGGTAAATTCTTGAAAAAAATATTAGCGATTGTTTGTTTAAGTTTTAATTTAGCCTTATTTAGTTTTGCGCAAATTTGCTTTGCAGAAGATATTGCTTACTTGCTAACGGCCTCTTCAAAGGGCGATTTAGCAAGTGTTAAAGCCATGTTAGAAAGTGGTGCAAGTGCTAATATTAAAGATGAAAACGACATTAGTGCACTCATGTATGCCGCCCGCAAAAATCGTGCCGATGTGGCTGCAGCATTAATTAGCAAAGGCGCCGAAGTTAATGCCAAAGACAAAGGCGGCTGGACCCCTTTAATGTTTGCTGCCAAAAAAAATCATATTGAAACGGTAAAGGTTTTACTTGAAAAAGGTGCAGACCCAAAAATTCGCGATAGTAGTGGCTGGAGTGCTTTTGGCATGGCGTCAACATCAGGATATTCTGAAATAGTCAATTTAATAATTAAACATGGCGTAGATGCAAATTCCAAAGCAGATGATGGCAAAACTGCCTTAATGTATGCCGCAAAAAATGGTGATGTCGCCACAATTAAATCGCTAATGACACAAGGCGCACAAGCTAATTTACAAGACAGAATGGGCTCTACAGCCTTAATGTATGCAGCGCGCGAAGGCCATGCGCCAGCAATAGATTACATGCTAGCTACAGGGGCTGATGCCAACTTGCAAGATCAATCACGCTGGACTGCGCTAACTTGGGCCGTTAAAAAATCACAAGTAGCGTCAGCCAAAACCCTTATTAACAAAGGTGCAGATGTGAATCACGAAGACTCAGAAGGTACGCCGATATTACAGGTGGCAGTTGATACCAACTCGGTAGATATGGTAAAGCTGCTTTTGGACAGTAAAGCTAATGTAAAAGCACGCGATCAATATGGCTTAACTGCTTATGTGTACGCACTTAAAAAAGGCAATGCAGAAATTATAAAGCTGATAAAAGATGCGGGTGGAAAATATTAATTCGCAAATATTAACTCGTAGCAATTATCACTTATAAATAACTAATAGCGAATGACACAAGTGATGAAAATAGCGCTGGCGCAAATTAATTGCATGGTTGGTGATATTAACGGTAACGCCAATAAAATAATCGATTATGCCAACCGCGCCCGTGCGCAAGGCGCTAGCTTAATGATTACGCCAGAGCTTGCCTTATGCGGCTATCCGCCAGAAGATTTATTATTTCGTGACGATTTTAATGAAGCTTGCGAGCGTGAGTTAATGCGCGTTGCCAGCTCTACACCGCACATTACCTTGTTGGTAGGTTATCCTTGTTTAAAAAATAATCAGCTTTTTAATGCCGCAGCAGTTATTGAAAATGGTCTAGTTGTTGCCACTTATTACAAACATATTTTACCTAATTACAGTGTTTTTGATGAAGAGCGTTATTTTGAAGCAGGCAATAACGCATTAGTTTTTGAGCATTGCGGCACAAAAATTGGCGTAATAATTTGTGCCGACGGCTGGGAATCTGGCCCTGCACGTAAAGCTAAACTAGCGGGTGCACAGATATTGTTGTCATTAAACGCCTCGCCTTATCACATGGATAAACTTGCCACACGTGTGGATGTTTTTGCACAACGCGTCGCAGAAACTGCCCTGCCCATTGTTTACGTTAATATGGTGGGCGGGCAAGATGAGTTGGTGTTTGACGGCGCATCGTTTGTCTTAGACAGCAACGGCCATATTACCCATCAATTACCTAGCTTTATCGAAGCTTTATGCATCGTTGATTTCAGCAATAATCAACCGATTAAAGGCGATATTGCAACCGCATTAAGCACAGAAGCATCGGTCTACAACGCACTTAAACTGGGCTTAGCTGACTATGTTAATAAAAACGGCTTTCCCAGTGTGGTGCTAGGTTTATCTGGCGGTATCGATTCTGCATTAACGCTTGCAATAGCCGTGGATGCACTGGGTGCACATCGTGTAAAAGTAGTATTAATGTCATCCGAATTTACCGCTAATATCAGTGTAGAAGATGCTTTGGAAATGGCTGGTTTATTGGGTGTAGCGCACAGTCAAATCCCCATTAAAAACTTATTTAATTTATTTTGTGAAACGCTAGCGCCAGAATTTGGCAATTTACCGTTTGATACGGCAGAAGAAAATTTACAAGCGCGTATTCGCGGCATGCTACTAATGGCTTTATCGAATAAATTTGGCAGCATTGTGCTAACCACAGGCAATAAATCAGAAATGGCCGTGGGTTACAGCACTTTATACGGTGATATGGCGGGCGGATTTTCTTTATTAAAAGATGTGCCAAAGACACTGGTTTACAAGCTTAGCCATTACCGCAACACTTTATCGCAAGTTATTCCACAACGAATTATAAGCCGCGCACCCAGTGCCGAGCTACGCGCAGACCAAACCGACCAAGACAGCTTGCCGCCTTATGAAATACTCGATGCGATTATGCAAGCCTATGTAGAAGACGATTTAAGCCGACCAGCCATTGTGCAATTAGGTTACAGCGAAAAAGATGTGAGCCGCGTCACAACTTTAATTGATAGAAACGAATATAAACGCCGCCAAGCACCAGTTGGCGTTAGAATTACACAACGCGGGTTTGGCAAAGACAGACGTTATCCGATAACATGTAAATTAACATTTAATTAGCGCAAGCCATATAAAGCAAACGGGGAAACTAGCATGAAAAAAATTGAAGCCGTAATTAAACCATTTAAATTAGACGAAGTGCGTGAGGCCTTATCTGAAATTGGCGTAAACGGCCTAACAGTAACCGAAGTAAAAGGTTTTGGTCGCCAAAAAGGCCACACTGAACTGTATCGCGGCGCTGAATATGTGGTGGATTTTTTACCTAAAATTAAAATCGAGCTAGTAGTAACCGATGAAATGGTAGAAGCCGCCATGGAAGCTATTATTAAAGCCGCACATACTGGCAAAATTGGTGACGGTAAGATTTTTGTAAGCGCTATCGAGCAAGTAATACGCATACGTACTGGCGAAACGGGCGAATCAGCAGTTTAACAAGCACTTAAGTGAAAGTTTAAGTTTAAATAACGCGCTGTTAGCTACTTCAACCAATGCCTGCAGGCTTAAAAACTATTCTGTTACTTACCATTGCAAATGTATTTATGTCATTTGCATGGTATGCCCACCTTAAAGAGCTTAACAATAAACCTTGGATTATCGCCGCGCTGGTGAGCTGGGGTATTGCATTAATCGAGTATTTATTTCAAGTGCCAGCCAACCGTATTGGCTTTACTATAATGTCACTGGCGCAACTAAAAATGCTTCAAGAAGTAATTACCCTGGTGGTATTTGTACCGTTTGCCGTGCTGTATATGCAGCAGCCGTTAAAACTAGATTTTTTGTGGGCGGGCTTGTGTTTATTAGGTGCGGTGTACTTTATGTTTAGAGCAGCTTAAGCTATAAACACACTGCGCACAAAGTCTAAATCTTCTTGCGTATCTACGCCACTGGCAGGCGCATTTTCAGTCACAACTACGCCAATTTTGTAGCCATGGTGCAATACTCTTAATTGTTCTAAGCTCTCAATTTTTTCAAGCTCTGTCACTGTTAACTGTGCGTATTGTTTCAAAAAACCAACTCTATAGGCGTAAATACCAATATGGCGGTAAGCTTGAATATTGGGTTTCACGTATGAACAACCAGCTTTAGTTGGTATATTCTGCGGGGACGACCCTTGAGGTTGTAGCGAGTCACGCGGATAAGGAATTGGCGCACGGCTAAAATATAGCGCATTGCCAAAGGCATCTGTAACTACTTTAACAACATTGGGGTTAAGAAAACTGACTTCGTCGTGAATTGGGTGGCAGGCGGTTGCCATTACCGCATGTTTGCTATGGGCTAAGTGCTGTGCGACTTCTTTAATTAATATGGGGTCAATTAATGGCTCATCGCCCTGCACGTTCACTACAATTTCATCGTCATGCCAACCTAATTGAAGCGCAACTTCGGCGATTCTGTCAGTGCCAGATGCGTGATTAATGCGTGTCATAACAGCTTTAATATTGTGCTGTGCGGCCACCGAAACTATTTTCTCAAAATCTGTTGCTATGACTATTTCACTTGCACCGCTTTTTGCAGCCTGCTCTGCAACCCTTACCACCATTGGCTTTCCAGCTATATCTAACAACGGCTTGCCAGGCAACCTTGTGCTGGCATAGCGTGCTGGAATAACCACTTTAAACACTTAATCTACTTTCTCATCGGGGTCTAGCTTGCGTGCTTCTTCTTGCAGCATGACAGGTATGCCATCTTTAATGGGATAAGCTAGCCGTGCCGATTTTGAAATAAGCTCATTGCTTTTTTTATCAAAAATAAGCGGCCCTTTAGTCACTGGGCACACTAAAATATTGAGTAGTTTTGCATCCATGTTTATTCCTTTATCGAGCTTAATTTTTTTAAAATTAACGGCATTAAATTAGCTTCTATTTGTGCATCCACAGGCAATACCCAGTGATGTGCCTGTGCAAATGACTTACATTTTACGGCATCTTTTTCGGTCATTACTAGTACATCGCAATCAATATTAACAACTTCTTGTTGTGTATAAACGTGGTGGTCTTCAAAACTTGAGGACGCAAAAGTTAAACCGAGTTTACGCAAATGTTCAAAAAAACGCAGCGGCTTGCCAATGCCTGCCATTGCTTTAACACTTTTACGCTTAAAATCTGGTGCGGTAGCTTTTAAGATTGGATTAGCTAAATTATAAAATTGTTCACCCATTAATTGCATTGAATAGCTATTTGGCAAATTTGTTAAATTGTTCGCAGTATAAGTTGGCTCACCATTTTTTATAACCGCATTAACAGTGTTTAAACGACTTAAAGGCTCTCGTAACTGCCCAGCTGGCAATAGGTTTGTATTATGTAAACCTTCATTATCAATAACTGCAATTTCAAAATCACGCTTTAGGCGATAATGTTGCAGGCCATCGTCACTCACAATTACATCACACTCTGGATACGCTTTTAGCAACTCTACGCCAGTATGTACACGGTCTGCACCCACCCAAAGTGGACATTGGCAGCGACTGGCTATCAATACAGGCTCATCGCCCACCTGTATTGGGTTACTGGTAGCGATAACCGCTGTTGGGCGCGTAACACTGCCGCCATAGCCACGGCTGATTACCGCAGGCTTGTAGCCCTGCTTTTTAAGCTGCTCTACCAACCAAATTACCACTGGTGTTTTGCCGCTACCGCCTACATTGATATTGCCAACGATAATAACTGGCACAGGCAAAGCATAAGATTTTAAAAGCCCAAACTTAAATGCTCCGCGCCTTAATGCACTTATTACGCCAAACACTAATGACAGCGGTACAAGCACGCAATAAAACAGCGCATTTTTTTTACGCCAAGCATGCTCAATCGCTTCTAAAGTTAGGTTACTCACAGGTATAGTTTAATTAAATTCTTTTTGATATAGCTTGGTGTAATAAGCGTTTTTCTTCAACAAATCAGCATGTTTGCCTGATTCTACAATTTCGCCCTGATCCATTACCAATATCCTATCGGCATTCTCAATGGTACTTAAGCGGTGCGCAATCACAATACTGGTGCGGTTTAACATTAAGGCATCAAGCGCGGCTTGCACATGCTGTTCTGATTCGGTATCAAGCGCACTGGTGGCTTCATCCAGCAATAATATAGGTGCATTTTTTAAAATCGCGCGAGCAATGGCAATGCGCTGACGCTGGCCGCCCGATAAGCGCACACCTCTATCACCAATTTCATTTTGTAAGCCATCGGGCAATTGTTGTATAAAATCCCAAGCATTGGCGGCTTTCGCGGCCTCAATCACCTCTGCCTCAGTGGCGTTGCGCAAAGCCCCATAAGCAATATTGTTAAACACACTGTCGTTAAACAAAATTATATCTTGGCTTACCAGCGAAAACTGGCTACGTAGATTTTTTAAACTAAGCGAGCGTACATCCACGCCATCAAGCAGCACTAGGCCTTGTTGCAGCTCGTAAAAGCGCGGCAATAAATTCATTAATGAGGTTTTACCCCCACCCGAACGTCCAACCAGCGCTATTTTTTCACCCGGCTGAATGGTAAAGCTTAAATTGTTTAAAGCTGGTTTTTTGGCGTTATCGTAACGCAGGCTAACATTTTTAAATGTCAGCTCGCCTCTGGCACGTGTAATTACTTTTTCGCCATCATCAATTTCGGCTGGCGTATCAATCACATCAAACACACTTTGTGCCGCTGCTAAACCAATTTGAAAATCTTCACTGGCTGCTGCAATATGTTTAATAGGCGCAATTAGCATCAGTAATGCCCCTATAAAAGCAGCAAACTCGCCCACTGTAAAACGCCCCAGCGCGTAATAAACTACTAAGGCCAGCGCAACTGCTGCCAACAACTCAACCACCAAACTATTTAAACTGCCAATGCGGGTTGAACGCAATTCTAGATCGCGGTTTCGATTAACCACCGCAGTAAAACGCTCGTTTTCATATGCTTCTGCACCAAATATTTTAACTATTCTTTGCCCAGAAATAGCTTCTTCCGCCACCTTGGTCATTTCACCAACGGCAAGCTGAACCTTATTAGCATTAATGCGCAGCTTGGGCGTCATTTTTCGAAGGTACAAGGCCATTAACGGCGTAACTGTTGCAAAAACCAGCGTGAGCCGCCAATCTAAATACAGCATATAGCCAACCAAGCCAATAACCGTTAGCGTATCTCGCACCACATTTAGCGCAGAGCGTGTGACGATGTTTGAAAGCCGCTCTACATCATAAGTGAGTTTTGAAACCAGTAAACCAGTTGAGCTGGCATCAAAAAAACCAACAGATACGCGCATTAGCTTTGCAAAGGCTTCAGCCCTTAATTGTGCCACCACGCGCCGTGCTACTAAACGCAAACTGTAAGTAGATACAAAGCCAGCGATACCTCTAAACGCCATAAGCGCAAATAACATAAGCGGCAAAAATGAGATTTTATTAGTCGATTGCTTAACAAAGCCCTCATCCGTAAGCTGTTTAATTAAAGCTAAAAAGGCTGTATTAGTGGCTGACAGTAAAGCAATAGCAACCAGCGTGATAAGAAAGTATGTTTTATGTTGCCAAGCATAACGAAACAAACGCATATACAACATTTTTGCGTTGGATATATGCGGTGTTTTTTCTTTTTTGCGTGGGGATTTCGACATTCGCTAAACAGTCGAATAAAAGATTATTAAGTTAAAAATAGCCAAGTTATAAATATATAAGCAATAATAATTGTGTGCAGCGTGGCAATAAAACTTAAGAGCCCGCTGCTGTTTGCGTTGCAAAAGTAATATGTGTGTAATTGGCCTGGCGTGAAGCCTCCATTACGTTAATAACCGATTGATGCGTTGATTTTGCATCGGCATTAATCACAATTGTCGGCTCTTTGCCATCGCCTGCTGCTTTTGTAAGCGCGCTGGCAATCGATGTAATACTGCCATCAGCCACTTCGTTGCCATCTACCATATAACGACCTGTAGCATCCACTTCTACTGTGATAACTAGGGGTTTATCTTGCGGGCTATTGGCTTCGGCAGTGGGCAAGTTAATTTTTAACTCACTGGTGCGTGAAAAAGTGGCGCTCACAATTAAAAAGATAATAATAACCAATAAAACATCGATTAAAGGTACGAGATTAATCTCGAGATCTTCACTATGCCTACCGCGTTGAAAATTCATGTTATTTTCTTTCGCCGTGCAATATTTCAACCAGTTTAATTGCTTGCTGTTCCATATCCACTAGCAAGCCATCTACCTTACTGCGGAAATAGCGATAAGCGATCATGGCAGGTACAGCCACCACAATACCTGCGGCTGTGTTGTAAAGCGCTACTGATATACCACGTGCAAATTGCGCCACATCGTGGCCACTATTAGTAAACGAACCAAACAGCTCTACCATACCAATAACCGTACCTAGTAAGCCCAGCAAAGGCGCAACGGTTGCGATAGTGCCTAATGTTGGTAAGTAACGCTCTAATTTATGTGCTACAGCGCGGCCAGTTTCTTCAATGGCTTCTTTAGTAATTTCGCGTGAATTTTTGCTATTGCTTAGTGCGCTGGCAAATACTTCGCCTAATAAAGAGTGATTTTCAAGTTTTGTTAAAGTTTCTTTTGTAATGCCACCTTGGCCAAGCCACTTTTGAACTTCTGGCAATAAATTATTTGGCGCAACAACATCTGTGCGCAAGGCCCAAGCACGTTCGCCGATAATAGCCAAAGCAATAATTGACGCGATAATCAATGGCCAGATTGGCCAGCCAGCAGCCAGAATAATTTCCCACACAGCAATACTCCCTAAACAATAAAACACAATTAAAAACTAATGCTACTTTAGCGGTTAGCTGCCGTTTCGGCAAGTTACTGTTTGTTAATTTTGCTGTATTGATAGTCATCGTGCCAATATTTTGGTTGCGTCTGCCGCCAAGATTTAATTTGTATGGGTTTGTTATTGGTAAAATCTATCACCAATGCGCCATGATAATCAGAGCGATAATTAACCGCGCCACTTTCTTCGAAACGCTTTTCTATTAATGGCTTAGGGTGTTTAAAGCGATTCAAATAGCCAACTGTAAAAATAACCTGTTTTGCATCGACTGCTTCTATGAAATCTAGCGTAGATGAGGTTTTACTGCCGTGATGCGGTGCTATTAAAACATCACTTTTTAACATTCCATTACCTTCTAAGGCATCGCCAGAAGGCACATATCTATTGGCTTGCAGCAGTGCACTTTCAGCCTGCTTTTCAATATCACCTGTGAGTAAAATACGACCAAACTGACTAGTCACTTTCACAACGCAGCTTCTATTATTATCGCTTATTGTTGAATCTTGATAACTTTGCCAGCTGGGGTGCAGCACCTCAAAATCGACCTTATCCCATTGCCAATGCTGGCCTGCAAAGCATTTTATTGGCTTAAAGGTAGGTTTTTTTACATTTTCTGGGCTTATGTCAGCGGCATCAAATGTAGTTAGCAACCAACTAACAGGCATTTGTGCCAGCACAGAAGTAGCACCTCCGCTGTGATCTGCATCATTATGACTCACTATAAAACCATCTAGTTTTTGTATGCCTTCACCATGTAAATAAGGTATTACAATACGGCTACCTGCATCACTTTGTGCAGAATAGCGGCTGCCTGCATCGTATAAAAGCGTGTGATTAGCAGTTTTAATCACCACACTTAAACCTTGCCCAACATCTAACACGCTTGCTTGCAATTCGCCATCGTGCAATTTATTGGGTTGTGCAAAAAAAAGTGGCAATAATAAAATTAAGCCTAACCAGCGCTGCGGAAAACCTCGCGGCAACAGCAGCCATAACACACCGAGCATGGCTAGAATTGATGTCCAAATAGTGGGTGCCGCTTGCTGCCATATCGCCATTGGTAGGCTTGCTAGCCAATTTAAACCCAGCATGCTGGTTTCTAAAACCCAATGCGCAGTGATTAATATAAAGTCGGCAGGCAATAAACTACCAATAATACTCAGCGGTACCACGATCAAACTTATAACAGGAATCGCCAATGCATTTGCAATGGGTGAAATAATGGAAGTTTGCCCAAATATGACAATTAATATTGGCAGCAAACCGATGGTAATAGCCCACTGCGTTTTTATAGCCTCGCTAAGCCAATGCTGTGCTTGCCGCCTGCCAACTGTTACGTAAGCGATCATTGCGACCGCACTAAACGATAGCCAAAACCCAGGAGCTATAACCGCCCATGGATCAATTAGTACCACCACAATTAACGCAATGGCTAAAGCCCGTGAAATTGCTAAATTTCGCCCAAATAATAACGCTAGCGCAAAAGCAACCAGCATAAATAACGTACGCTGTGTGGGCACCGACATGCCAGCGAGTAGCGCATACAATACAGCCACAGCTAAACCTGCAAAAGTAGCGGCTTTGCGTGTGGGCATAAATAGCACCAAACTAGGCATGCGCCGCCAAAAAAAGGCAGTTAGCGCAAATGCCAAGCCTGCCAACATCGTGATGTGTAAACCAGAAATACTCATAAGATGATTAGTACCAGTGCGTAAATACACATCCCAATTGGCTTGGCTAATTTGGCTATCATCGCCCACCACTAAAGCGCGAATAATGCCTGCATATGGCTTATTAACTAGCGTCTGGTTAATACGTTTGCCAATTTTTTCACGTGCCGCTTCTACTATATAGCTTGGTCGCCACACAAAACTACTTAGTTTTTTGTAGCCACTTTTTTGGTGAATGTTACCTGTGGCACGCACATTTTCACTTAAAGCCCAAGCTTCAAAATCAAAACCATGCGGGTTATATGTAGTGTGCGGGCGCTTTAAACGTACTGTAAATTGCCAACGCTCGCCTGCATGAAAATTACTCGCTAGATTTGGGCTGGCAGACTGCATATTATTTGAATAGTTTTCGCGATAAAAGTTAAGCGTAATGTGGCTTGGAACATTTAGGCGAGATACTGAACTGCGGCCAAAATTAGAAACTGTTGAATTAGAACCTGCAGATACAGAGGCTTGATTGAGTACTTTTTCGACATCAAACTGAAAGCGCTCACCGCGCTCGGTAACTTCTGGCAATGTGGCAATAACACCAACAAGCCTGATGCTTTTTTGCTGCCATTGTGTTGGCAGTTGGTCGCTTAATCTAATTGTTGCAAGTGTAGCTGCCCAAAAAAAGCCAAGTAAACCTGCAAAAACCAATAAATTAAATGCTTTTAAATAGTAAACCCGAGATGGCTTAAACGCGAAGTAAATACTAGGTATTAATAAAAAAAACCAATACAGCGTTGGCAGCGCCGCTTGCTGTTGCAATAACCAAGCGCCAAAAACAAAGCCTAGCGCAAACAGCTTCATTTTTTGTTTAGCGGTTAAACAAACTGTACAAGTTTGCCATCTACCAATTTATATTGGCGTTGCATTTTAGCAGCCAAACCCAAATCATGCGTCACCACCACCAAACTAGTGTTTTGCGCTTGATTAATTTCTAGCAACAAATCAAATACTTGGTTTGCAGTAACCCTGTCTAAGTTACCTGTGGGTTCATCGGCCAATATGCAAGCAGGCTGTGTCACAAGTGCCCTAGCAAGTGCGGCGCGTTGACGCTCGCCGCCAGAAAGCTCGCCAGGCATGTGTTCTAGCCGATGCCCCATGCCCACTTTTTTAAGCATCTCAGTTGCCAAAGCCAATGCTTGCTCACTTGATATGCGCCTAATGAGTAAAGGCATCGCTACGTTTTCAATAGCCGTAAACTCAGGTAGCAAATGATGAAATTGATACACAAAACCTAGCGATTGATTTCTAAGTTGGCCTTTTTCTGTCTCTGATAGGCGACTTAAGTCTTTGCCCATCAACGCTACATGTCCGCTACTAGGTATATCTAGCCCGCCTAGTAAATGCAGCAAAGTACTTTTACCAGAACCCGACGCGCCGACAATTGCAATTTGCTCACCTGTATTAACACTTAAATCAATGCCATTTAATACTGAAACATCTAAGCCCGTGTAGGTTTTGCTAAGCGCTTGGCAAGCAATTATGCTGTTAGAGTTTAAGTTATTATTCATATCTCAACGCCTCTGCAGGGTTAATTTTAGACGCTTTATAGCTTGGATAAAGCGTAGCGAGTAGGCTTAACACAAACGACATCACAATAATGGTGATGACATCTGGCCACTCTAACTTGGATGGCAAATCACTGATGTAGTAAACATCTTTGGCTAAAAACTGTACGTGGAATAAATTTTCGATAAACGGAATAATCGTATCAATATTAAGCGCAATAATAACGCCAATCGCGGCCCCTAACAGGGTGCCGATGACGCCAATGAGCGCACCTTGCACAATAAAAATACTCATAATACTGCGTGGGCTAGCGCCAAATGTACGCATAATCGCAATGTCTGCGCGCTTATCGGTTACCGCCATAACTAGTGTTGATACGATATTGAAAGCGGCCACCGCCACAATCAATGTCAATATAATAAACATCACGCGTTTTTCTAGCTGTACCGCTTTAAAGAAGTTGGCGTGTTGCTGTGTCCAATCGGTAATAAAATAAGCATTCGCGTTTTGTGATTTTTGCGTAAGGCTTTGTGAAAGTTTAGCCGACATCGTTGGTGCATCAAATAAATCATCCAATTTCAATCTAAGCCCAGAAACATTGTCACCCATGCGGTAAAGTTTTGCGGCATCGTCAATATGTATAAGCGCTAAACCTGCATCGTATTCATACATACCTATTTGAAAGAGGCCAGCCACCTTAAACTGTTTAATGCGCGGCACTACACCTGTTGGTGTAAATTGGCCTTGCGGAGCCATCAATACCACTTTATCGCCCACTGTTAAGCCTAGCAATTGGGCTAAATCTGCACCCAGCACAATATTAAATTCGCCAGCACGCAAATCATCCAGCTTACCGGCTTTCATATGGCGACCTAAATCAGCCACTTTGTCTTCTTGCGCTGGTAACACGCCGCGCACTATTGCGCCCTGCACGGCTTGCCCATAACTTAGCATGCCTTGCGCCATAACATAGGGCGCACTGGCTATTACCTTTGGCTCAGTTTTTACTTGTTTGGCTAATGTAGGCCAATCACTTAACTGGTTATTAGCCCCAGTTATTTCTAAATGCGAAGCCACACCTAAAATACGATTGCGCAACTCTGCCTGAAAGCCGTTCATAACAGAAAGCACTACAATAAGCGCGGCCACGCCCAAGGCAATGCCTATCATGCTGGTGAGCGATATAAATGATATGAAATGATTTTTGCGTTTGGCGCGTGTGTAGCGCAAACCCACAAAAAGCTCAAAAGGCAATCTAGCGACTAAAGACCTAGAAACTAAATACTTAGATATAAATGACATAGGCAGAATCTTAGCAGTTTATACCGCTAAGATTTTGAACTGCATTAAATTATTTACACCATAAAAATTGCTAAAGACACAAACCTTGATTATAAAATCTATTGTAAAAATATATGACCTAAGGTGCGCTACTAGGCAGGAACTGCTACCCTTATCCACTCACGTTGTTTTATTAATGGCGCACCTACCATTATTAGTTTATCTTCGCCTTCTATATTAATACGGTATTCATTACCGCGCTTATATTCGTTTCTTGGCAAAATAATAGAATATTTATTGAGTTTATTGTCTTTATTCGTTAACAAAATGCCAGCAAACGAATACATCTGAGCAAAGTTCATCTCACTATCATTAACAAAATACCCACTAAGTGCTGCTGATTTCATGCTTTGGTCTACACGCGCCACTTGCACTGCAGTGCTTTGTGTACTGAGCACCTCAAGCCCAACACGGTAAGTGCCATTGGCCTGTTTACGTAAGTTTTTAATTTCGGCAATCACAAATAAATCTTTATCATCTGGCGAAGTGTAGCCAACCAACTTACCTGTTTCTACCCAACTACTCACTTCTTTGCCCAAATCTACAGCAAAGCCATTTGTGCTTTCATCCACCATCCACCAGTTTTCACTGCCAAGACTGTTGTAGCGGGCTTGTGATGGAATTTTATTTCTGCGATTAAGCGCCATTTGCACATCAAAATTAGTAGCATCGTCGTCGGCTGTTTCTTCTGCCAGCTTTTCACTAGCTTGCTTAGCTTTAATGGTTTCAAGGCGACTACAAATATCCTCTAAACCATAACTTACATTTAATAATTTACTGTGTTTATTGCGTGCTTCACTTCTACGTTGGCGCTCATAACCTTCTACACACCATTCTGCCCGTAGTTTTTTAAATAATTTAACAATGACAGTAGCAGGCGCAATTTTTTCAAGACCAAACTCTGTAAGCGGTTTTTGAGTGTCTACTGCACATAAATAAGCTTCAATTTTATCAATTAAGCGCGTTGTCTTCCAAAAGCGATAATCGGCAAATTTTTCTACTGCGCGAATACGCTCAGGACCCTTGTCACCTTCTAAATTAATAAAAAACTGCACTTTATCTTGTTTATATTTATTTAAAATTAATGGATTAGTTGCCCAGTATCTTAAAACTTGTTCGGTCAATTGAATTTGTAATCGGCTGTAATTACCTTTGTGCAAAGTATCCATCATGAAACCTTGTTTTAACAAGGTAGCAATGCTGGTTTCTTTATTTTGATAACTGTATAAGAATAAATTTTTATTCATAATTGCCAATTTTTCGGCAAATTTGATGACTTTGTGAACAGATTCCCAAGTGCCAACTGGCGCTGGTTGATCGTCAAAATAACGCCATTTTGCCATCGCGAAAGTGGCGTTTAAATAACGGCATAAAATTAAATTTATTTTCTCAACACTTAAAAATTCTTTATTTTGACTTTCGTATAAATCAAAAAATTGTTTGTAAGCCACGAATAATTGTCGGTGGTATAAATACGCAGAATTATGAATATCAGACTCTAGTTTTTTATTAATCTTTAATATAGTCAAGTACTTATAATTTGTTTTTTTTGCTTGGCGATAAGTGTTTTTGTCAATTTCAAGAATAAACTCAATCTGGCGTTTTGCTTGTGAAAATGTCTCAAACTGAATTTTAGCCAACTGTTGTCTAGTCTCTTTTAAAACGTCTAGCGCATCCATTGCTGGAATTGTGTCCATCCAACCCAGCGTCTTTTGCATCTCTTGATGATGAAAAACCGTTTGAATTTTATTGATAACCGTTGTAAACATGCTCGTATGCCTAGGCAAAAATAATTAATAACAATTTCATCATTGCAAGGCACGTGCCAACTTGAAAACTGTATTGTATTAATCAATTTAAATTAATCTATATTCCTTTATTTATGTTTATTATTTTATATTCAATTAGGCAAATTATCGGTTTGAGCTAACCTGTTAGTGGCTTCACCTGTTAAAATTGAATAATGTTCACAGGTATTATTCAAGCAGTAGGTCAAATTAGCGCAATTACCCCCGTGGGTGATGATGTAAAGCTATTAATTGCAGCAGAAAATCTAAATTTAACTGACGTAGCTGTAGGTGACAGTATTGCGGTTAACGGTATTTGCTTAACTGCTACCAACATCACAGCAAGCCATTTTGAAGCGCATGTATCTAAAGAAACGCTTAATGTAACCACTGGTTTAAATAAGCTATCTGCAGTTAATTTAGAAAAAGCACTGCGCTTAAATGACCGGCTAGGCGGCCACTTAGTGAGTGGTCACGTAGATGGTATTGGTGAAATTATGCAATTTGAAGAACTAGGCGACTGTTGGTTGCTCGCTATTCGTGCACCGCATGCTATTTCTAAATACATCGCCAAAAAAGGCTCTATTTGTGTAGACGGCGTAAGTTTAACTGTGAATAAAATTGCGTTTGATACATTTGCAGTGAATATTATTCCGCACACTTTGCAAAACACTGCATTTCTGCATTACGAAGTGGGTAGTTGCGTGAACTTAGAGATAGACCAAATAGCACGCTATGTAGAGCGCATGGCCGAATGGGCAACCGAGTCCGCAAACAAAATTTAAAGCGAATAAAGCAATGCCTCACAAAACTATAAGCCCAATTACAGACATCATCGCAGACATTAAAGCTGGCAAAATGGTCATTTTGGTAGATGATGAAAATCGCGAAAATGAAGGCGATTTTGTTATTGCAGCTGAATTTGCAACCGCTGAACATATTAACTTTATGGCTAAACATGGCCGTGGCTTAATATGTTT
Organism: Methylotenera sp.; assembly: GCA_031373695.1. Lineage (GTDB taxonomy): Bacteria > Pseudomonadota > Gammaproteobacteria > Burkholderiales > Methylophilaceae > Methylotenera_A. The sequence continues at coordinate 22,530 of JANMNC010000044.1, forward strand.
AACGCTATCGGAGGCACGTTGCAAACAGCTAAACTTACCGCCTATGGTGATTAAAAATGGTACGCGTCTGGGCACTAACTTTACCGTATCTATTGAGGCAGCCAGTGGCGTTACTACAGGCATCTCAGCTAAAGACCGTGCCACAACTATTAAGGCAGCAGTGGCCAAAGATGCCAATACAAAAAGCCTTATTAGCCCTGGCCATATATTTCCGCTAACAGCATTAAACGGCGGTGTGCTGGTGCGTGCTGGGCACACTGAAGCGGGTTGTGATTTAGCAGCGCTTGCTGGGTTTGAATCTGCCAGTGTGATTTGCGAAATTTTAAAAGACGATGGTGAAATGGCCAGACTACCTGATTTGGTTGCAATAGCGCTTCAGCATCAAATTAAAATAGGCACCATTGCCGATTTAATACACTACAGATCTGAGACCGAAAAACTAATAGAACGTGCAGCTGAGCGCATTGTAACCACGCCTTATGGTGAAATGCAGCTTATTGCTTATCGCGATAAAATCACCAACGAAACGCATTTGGCTTTAATAAAAGGTAAACCATCTGCCGAGCAAGAAACATTGGTGCGTGTACACGAACCACTTTCTGTATTTGATTTACTTGATAGCAGTAGCTGTACACATAGCTGGAATATGCTTAAAGCCATGCAAACCATCTCGCAAGCCGATTGTGGCGTAATAGTGTTGCTGCACCATGCCGAAAGCGGTGATGATTTGGTAATGCGTATTGAGCATGCTGATGAGCCAATTCGCTATAATCAAGAGTTACGCACCTATGGGATTGGTTCGCAGATTTTGCTAGATCTGGGCGTACGTAGAATGCGCTTAATGGCAACGCCACGCAAAATGCCAAGTATGGTGGGTTTTGGCTTAGAAATTACTGGCTACCTAGAAGCTGAAAAATTACCATAAACCAGACTTAAGTCTATGATTATTTTATCTTATTTTGTGTTAATATAAGTTTAATTGGAAAACATTAATTTTACTGGTCAGTTCCTCATCGCGATGCCCGCCATGACAGACCCTTATTTTGCTAAAACCGTCACTTTTATCTGTACGCATAATCAAGACGGTGCTATGGGTGTTGTGGTGAATAGGCTTACAGATATCACCATCGCCAATTTATTCGAACAAATCAAACTAGACTCTGTTCTGCCTCAACTGCTAGAAAAAACGGTACATTTTGGTGGCCCCGTGCAAACCGAACGTGGCTTTATACTGCACACTCCGCATGGCGAATATAACTCTACTATTTTGGTAAATAGCAGTGTTGCGCTAACCACCTCTAAAGATATTTTAGAAGCAGTAGCGCACAACAATGGCCCGCAAAAGATGTTGATAGCGCTTGGTTATGCTGGTTGGATGCCAGGACAATTAGAAGATGAAATGGCGCAAAATGCTTGGCTTAGTGTTGAGGTTCTCGACCCCAAAGATATTCATGCACTTATTTTCGATGCCCCTAATCAAGAAAAATTTGATTATGCCATGCGTTTAATGGGGCTTAATTTAGCCAATTTATCACATAAAGCAGGTCATGCTTAATTGATAAAAACCTCCACCATGCCCAATCAAAATCAAAATAGGCTTAGTCAAAACAGCCTTAGTCAAAGTCATTTGCCCATTTTAGAACGCAAGTATCCCGACATTACCGGTACGGTTTTAGCGTTTGATTTTGGCGAAAAACGTATTGGCGTAGCAGTGGGTGAAACTTTGTTAAAGTTAGCCCACCCGCTTACTACAATTGAAACCGAGACAAATGATGCACGCTTTGCGCAAATTGCTAACCTAATTCATGAGTGGCGCCCAAGCTTGCTGGTGGTCGGCTTACCAATGCACATGGATGGTGAAGCACACGCCATGACCAGTTTAAGTAAAAAGTTTGCTCAGCGGCTTGAAGGCCGCTTTAATTTACCTGTGATGATGGTGGATGAGCGCTTAAGCTCGAATGAAGCTGAACAGAACCTTAATGCCGCTGGTGTTAAAGGCCTTAAACAAAAAGCTTTGCTAGATGCAGTAGCCGCACAAACCATATTACAATCTCATTTTGATGTCTTAATCTAAACAAAAATGCATCTGCCCAACCCAGAAAACTTACTTGCCGACATTACGGCGCAAATAAAAGCGCAACTAAAACCCAATAGTGCGCTTATTGGCATTCATAGCGGCGGTGTGTGGTTAATGAATCGAATATTGCAAAGCATGGCTCAAGATAGCGCTAATGCAGCCGTTCAATTTGGTGCCGCTCAATTTGGCCCCTTACAATTTGGAACCCTAGATGCCGCCCTATATCGTGATGATTACAATCAACGTGGCTTAAAGAGTGAGTCTAAGCCATCTAATATAGCGTTTGATGTGCAAGACAAGCATATTATTTTAATTGATGATATTTTTTACACTGGGCGCACCACGCGCGCGGCTATGAATGAATTATTTGATTACGGTCGCCCTGCTAGCATTACTTTAGCTGTATTAATTAACCGTGGTGGCGCTGAGTTACCAATTGCGCCGCAAATTGTAGGGGCGAAGATTTTACTTAATGCTAATCAAAATTTACAACTTTCACAAGACTCACAGGGCAAACTACAATTAAATCTAGAGAGTAATAGCCATGTATAACCCGCAATTAGATAGCGATGGCAGCCTAAGGCATTTACTCACAATTGAGGGCCTGCCTAAGCGCGTGTTAAATCAAATACTAGACACCGCTGAAACATTTGTAGGGGTAGCAGAGCGAGACATTAAAAAAGTACCGCTTCTGCGAGGCAAAACAGTCTGTAATATATTTTTTGAAAACAGTACCCGCACCCGCACTACTTTTGAAATTGCTGCCAAACGCTTATCTGCCGATGTAATTAATCTTAATGTAGGAACGTCTAGCCAATCTAAAGGTGAAACGATTTTAGACACAGTTGATAATTTAATCGCCATGCATGCTGATATGTTTGTAGTGCGCCACGCACAAAGCGGTGCAGCACATTTTATTGCACAACATGTGCCCGATAATATTAGCGTAATTAATGCAGGCGACGGTCGGCATGCGCATCCAACACAAGGCTTGTTAGATGTTTTTACAGTGCGGCGCTATAAGCCAGATATGCACAACTTACGTGTGGCGTTAATTGGTGATGTACTGCATTCACGCGTAGCTAGAAGTGAAATTCATGCGCTTACCACGCTGGGCGTGCCAGAAGTGCGTGTAATAGCACCAAAAACCTTATTACCTGCTGATGTTAATAAGCTGGGCGTGCAAGTGTTTCACGATATGAAAACGGGCTTGAAAGATGTAGACGTCATTATGATGTTGCGCCTGCAAAACGAGCGCATGAACGGGGCTATGTTACCTAGCGCGCAAGAGTATTTTAAAACGTTTGGGCTTACTCAAGAAAAACTAAGCTATGCTAAAACCGATGCGATCGTTATGCACCCAGGGCCAATGAATAGAGGTGTAGAAATTGATTCATCTGTAGCAGATGGCAGCCAATCGGTTATCTTGCCACAAGTTACTTATGGCATTGCGGTACGCATGGCAGTGATGGCTATTTTAGGCGGCAGAAATGTTGGGGGTAACGCGTGAAAATTCACATTAAAAATGGGCATGTGATTGACCCTAAAAACAACATTAACGCTAAAAATGATATTTATATTGCTGCAGGTAAAATTGTAGCAGTGGGCCAACAGCCTGATGGGTTCACAGCAAATCAAACTATTGATGCAACTGATTTAATTGTAAGCCCAGGCTTTGTAGATTTAAGTGCAAGATTGCGTGAACCAGGATCAGAATATAAAGCCACATTAGTGAGCGAACTACATGCAGCTGCAGCAGGAGGAGTTACCAGCCTGGCTTGCACGCCAGATACCCAGCCTGTGCTAGATGAACCAGGTCTAGTTGAAATGTTAAAGCATCGTGCCAAGCAGCTTAACTTAGCACATGTTTACCCACTGGGTGCGCTAACACAAAAATTAGAAGGCAAACTACTGGCTGAAATGTGCAAGCTAACCGAGGCAGGTTGCGTGGGCTTTAGCCAAGCAGATGCTGCCATTACCGATACGCAAGTATTATGGCGTGCCTTTGAATACGCATCCACATTTGGCTACACCCTGTTTTTACGTGCTGAAGATTATTATTTGGCCAAAGATGGTGTGGCGCATGATGGCGAAGTAGCTAGCCGTTTAGGTTTAAAAGGTATACCCGCTGCCGCTGAGGCTTTAAGCATTGCCAGTATTTTGCGCATTGCAATTGATACCAAAACACGCATTCATTTGTGTCGGCTATCAACCGCTGAAGGCGTGGCGCTAGTTCGCCAAGCAAAGAAAAGTGGCGTGCCAGTCACAGCTGATGTCAGCATCAACCATATCCATTTATCGGATAATGACATTGGCTACTTTAATGCGCATGCCAATCTTAAACCACCTCTAAGAACCAATCGTGACCGCGACGCGCTTTGCCAAGGCCTAAAAGATGGCACGATTAACGCGATTTGCTCAGACCACACACCAGTAAATAATGATGCTAAGTTGCTGCCATTTGCAGAAGCCGAAGCAGGCGCGATTGGCTTAGAATTGCTAATGCCGCTTGCACTTAAATGGGCATCCAATAGCCAATTAGGCTTAAGCGATGCAATTGCAAAAATTACTAGCCAGCCTGCAGCAATCTTGGGCATTAGTGGCGGCCATTTAAGTGTAAATGCCGATGCAGATATTGCCATTTTCAACCCGCAACAAGCTTGGAAAGTGGACGCCAATCAATTAAAAAGCCATGGCAAAAATACGCCATTTTTAGGGCTTGAGATAATTGGCAAAATTCAATACACATTGCTACATGGACAAATTACCTACCAAGCTTGAGTATGTAGCTAAAAATTAACCACGCCTTAACAATGTTAACTTTTGTTACGCGTAGACTACAAAGTGCTGCAAATGCCATCCGATGCTTGACGTATATCAAAAAGACGCAGATAGTTACTTTAATCAATTAAGTTAATTTGGGTTCTTTTTCAGTACGTCATTTTATTGGGGAGTAAAAATGAGTTCACTTTTTAGTAGTTTTGGGTGTTGTTTCTGGTGGTTTTTAGCTGGTACTTTATTGGGCTGGTTACTTAATCGCTGGCTATGTAAGTGTTGCTGTAAAACTAATACAGCAGTGCATCATGCAGCTGCCGCACCAATAGCGAAAGCGGCAGATATTCCAGCTGCGCCTGCTGCTCCAGTAGCTAAAGTAACTGAAATGCCAAAAGCAGCTGCACCAACAACCATTTCTATCGACATAGCTGCTGCCAAAAAAGCTGGCTTTGCGCTAAAAAATGCAAACGATTTAACTATTGTTGAGGGTATCGGGCCAAAAATTAATGAGTTATTTAACGATAACGGCATTAAAACTTTTGTTCAACTAGCAGCGGCAACTGTGCCGCAAATGCGCGCCATTTTAGATAAAGGTGGCTCACGCTTCCGTATTGCCAATCCAAGCACATGGGCGCAACAAGCGGGCCTTGCTGCAGTTAATAAATGGGCAGAGCTCAAAAAAATGCAAGATGAGCTTTCTGGTGGCGTGAAAAAATAATCTAAGGTGATGAAAATGCATAACAATCAATCAAGCTATAACCGCTGGAGTTGGATAGTTGCGCTGATACTTGCCTTAATTTTGCTTTGGATGTTGCTCACAGGTCGTGGGCCATCTAACGTATGTTGTGGCATGCCAGCTGAAACGGTTGCACCAGTGGCAGAAATAATGCCAGTTGAACCAGATACAACTCAAGATACAAGCACGGAAGTGTTTAGTTTTACAGCAAACAATAATGATTTCACCAGCACAGGTGATGGTGCTAATGTTGCTTGGTTAAGTAAGTCTGATGGGCTTAAAGCACTGTTAAGTGGTGAAGATTTACGGGCGCAGGGTGACGACAAAAACGTTACCTTATCAGGCATTGTTGATTCGCTAGCAATGAAGCAACAAAAAGGTGAAGAAGCTCAAGCTTTTTTTGGGCCTGATGTTACTGTCGATAATCAACTTGTAGTTAAAGCGGGCGGTGTACCGATTGCCGCAACGCAGGCCCCAGCAGCGGCTAAACTATATTTTGAAACGGCTAAAACTAATCAACCAGCCGAGAGTGTAACGACACTTGCACCTATCATTGCTTGGTTAAATGCTCACCCAGAATCTAAAGCCATTATTTCTGGCTTTCATGATTCC
>JANMNC010000084.1:0-3100 GCA_031373695.1 Methylotenera sp.
TGCCGTTAACCAAAAAATGCCAGCAATGCCAGCCCACTGTGCAAAAATTGGCCCAGCTACTAGCGATATTGCAAACGTAACACCTATAGTAGCGCCTATCATCGCCATGGCTTTGGTGCGATGCTCTTCACGGGTTAAATCGGCCACCAGCGCAGTTACTGCGGCAGAAACTGCACCCGCACCTTGAATGGCACGACCCAAAATAACCATGTAAATATCGCTAGCCAGAGCCGCAACAATGCTGCCAATAATTAGCATAACTAAACCAATAATAATGATTTTTTTACGACCAAATTTATCGGATGCCATACCAAATGGCAGTTGAAATAAAGCTTGCGTGAGGCCATATGCACCCAATGCTGCGCCCACCAGCATATGGTTATTACCACCATCATAGCCTTCTGCATAAATTGCAAAAATTGGCAAAATCAAAAACATACCCAACATACGCAAGCCATAAATCGAGGCCAAGCTAATAGTCGAGCGTAGCTCGATACGCGTCATTTTGTCGGAAATTTGCATTATTGTTTGGATGTATTTCGAATAATTGCGTATATTAACAGGTTGCCTGAAATTTAGAAAAAAGCATGATGGAATATATCAAAATACGTGGTGCGAGAACGCACAATCTTAAAAACATTTCGCTAGATTTACCGCGCAATAAGCTAGTAGTTATTACGGGTTTATCGGGTTCTGGCAAATCAAGTTTGGCGTTTGATACGCTTTACGCAGAAGGCCAACGCCGCTATGTAGAAAGCCTTTCGGCCTATGCGCGGCAGTTTTTAGCCCGTATGGATAAACCCGATGTTGACTTAATTGAAGGTTTGTCACCAGCCATTTCTATTGAACAAAAATCTACCTCGCATAACCCGCGCAGTACTGTTGGCACAGTAACCGAAATCCACGATTATTTACGCCTACTTTATGCGCGTGCTGGCGATCCAGAATGTCCTGAGCACAACACAAAACTAGAGGCACAAACCGTTAGCCAAATGGTTGATAGTGTTCTGCAATTGCCAGAAGAAACCAAATTAATGATTTTGGCGCCTGTAGTTACTAACCGCAAAGGCGAGCAGCTAGATTTATTTGAGCAGCTAAAAGCGCAAGGTTTTGTGCGCTTGCGGGTTGATGGCAAAATTTATGAAATTGATGAGTTACCTAAACTGACCAAAACCACAAAACATACAGTGGATGTGGTGATCGACCGCATTAAGGTTAAAGCTGATTTAAAACAACGCATTGCAGAATCGTTTGAAACCGCGCTTCGCTTGGCCGAAGGTAAAGCCATTGCTGTAGAAATGGATACGGATAAAGAACATTTATTTTCAGCCAAATTTTCATGCCCTCAATGTGATTACTCACTAGCTGAGTTAGAACCGCGCTTGTTCAGCTTTAACAACCCAATGGGCGCCTGTCCTAAATGTGACGGCTTGGGCAATATTAGCTTTTTTGATCCTAAGCGTGTGGTGGCATTTCCCACATTATCGCTAGCCAGTGGCGCCATTAAAGGCTGGGATAAACGCAACCAATTTTACTTTCAAATGCTTTCTAGCTTGGCCACACACTACAATTTTGATTTAGAAATGGCATTTGAAGAGCTACCTGTGCATATTCAAGATGTACTGTTAAATGGCTCTGGCCGTGAAGTCATTACCTTTAGATACCTTAACGAGCGCGGCACATTTTTTGGCAAGACGCACACGTTTGAAGGCATTTTAAATAATTTACAGCGCAGATACCGTGAGAGCGATTCTACTGCTGTGCGCGAAGAGCTATCCAAATACCTTAACAACCAAGCTTGCCCCGATTGCGCTGGCACACGCTTAAGAATTGAAGCGCGCCATGTAAAAGTAGGCGGGCAAAATATTCATCAGGTATGCCAAGTGCCACTAAAGCAAGCGATTACTTTCTTTGAAACGCTTGAGCTACAAGGTGCTAAGCTGGCGATTGCCGATAAAATCGTTACCGAAATTGCTAACCGCCTTAAATTTTTAACCAATGTTGGTCTAGAGTATTTATCGCTTTCACGCTCAGCCGAAACCTTATCTGGCGGCGAGGCGCAGCGTATTAGGTTAGCCAGCCAAATTGGCAGCGGCTTAACAGGGGTGATGTACGTACTAGATGAGCCCAGCATTGGCTTGCACCAGCGCGATAATGACCGATTGCTAGAAACCCTAAAACGTTTGCGCGATATTGGCAACACGGTCATTGTGGTTGAACATGATCATGATGCAATTTTAGAGGCGGATTACGTGGTAGATATTGGCCCAGGTGCGGGTGAGCATGGCGGCCAAATTGTGGCAGAAGGCACACCGCAACAAATTAAAGATAATCCAAAATCGCTCACAGGACAATATTTAAGCGGCAAAAAGCAAATTGAATATAAAAAAGCACGTACCCAAGCCGACCCTGCAAAATGGTTAAGACTCACCAACGCCACAGGTAATAACTTGCGGGATGTATCGGTAGAAATTCCTGTTGGGCTGCTTACTTGTGTAACTGGCGTATCTGGCAGTGGCAAATCTACACTTATAAACGACACTTTATATAGAGTAGTCGCCCAGCATTTATATGGCAGCAATACAGAACCCGCCGCCTTTGGCGAAGTAGATGGCTTAGCTTTTTTTGACAAAGTAGTAGATGTAGATCAAAGCCCGATTGGCCGCACACCACGCTCTAACCCAGCCACTTACACAGGCTTATTTACGCCTATACGCGATTTATTTGCAGGCGTGCCAGAAAGCCGTGCACGTGGCTACGGGCCTGGTAGGTATTCATTTAACGTAAAGGGTGGTCGCTGCGAAGCCTGTCAAGGTGATGGTGTTATTCGTGTAGAGATGCACTTTTTGCCCGATGTTTACGTGCCGTGCGATGTGTGCAAAGGCCAACGATACAATCGTGAGACTTTAGAAATTAATTTTAAAGGTAAAAATATTCGCGAAGTATTAGAGATGACAGTAGAGCAAGCGCACACCTTCTTTAGCGCGCAACCTGTAATTTCACGCAAACTTAAAACTTTGCTAGATGTGGGCTTGGGCTACATCACGCTAGGGCAAAGTGCAACTACACTTAGCGGCGGCGAAGCACAGCGCGTTAAGCT
>JANMNC010000095.1:0-12305 GCA_031373695.1 Methylotenera sp.
TTTTGTGCGTGAACGCTGTGAGTGGGATTCTTTTGTGGTGTGGCGCGATTTTGTGGCGAAACCTGAGAATTCACCAGAAGCGCTGGAGTCTATTTTGGGCGTTAAAGCACAAACCATGCGTGAAGCCGCGCGACTTTTTGCGACTGGCGGCAATGGCGCTATTTATTATGGCTTAGGCGTTACTGAGCATAGTCAGGGCTCAACCATGGTGATGGGTATTGCTAACCTTGCGATGGCAACTGGTAATGTGGGCCGTGAAGGTGTTGGTATTAACCCATTGCGTGGCCAAAATAACGTGCAAGGCAGCTGCGATATGGGCAGTATGCCGCATGAGTTCCCTGGCTACCGCCATGTGTCTGATGATGCAACACGTGCGCTGTTTGAAAGTGCATGGGGCAGGCCGCTTAGTAACGATCCTGGTTTGCGTATCCCGAATATGCTGGATTTAGCAGGCGAAGGTAAATTTAAAGCTTTGTATTGCGTAGGTGAAGATATCGCGCAATCTGACCCTAATACGCAACACGTCACACATGCTTTGGAAAGTATGGAATGCGTGATTGTGCAAGATTTGTTCTTAAATGAAACCGCCATGTACGCGCATGTGTTCTTCCCAGGCGCTTCATTCTTAGAAAAAAGTGGCACATTTACCAATGCTGAGCGCCGTATTTCACCTGTGCGCCGTGTAATGACGCCCAAAAATGGACATGGTGAACGTGGCTTAGAAGATTGGGAAATCACAGCCAAATTGTCAGCGGCACTTGGCTACGATATGCAATACAAGCACGCCAGTGAAATTATGGATGAAATCGCCGCCTTAACACCTACCTTTAAAGGTGTTAGTTTTGCTAAGTTAGACGAACTTGGCAGTATTCAATGGCCATGTGACGATGCTAATCCAGAAGGCACACCTACCATGCACATTGATGCATTTGTGCGTGGCAAGGGTAAATTCTTTATAACGCAATATGTGCCGACCACCGAAAAAGTGAACGCTAAATTCCCATTAATATTGACGACAGGCCGTATTTTGAGCCAATACAATGTGGGCGCACAAACTCGCCGTACGCTAAATAACGCTTGGCATGCAGAGGATATTGTAGAGATTCATCCGCACGACGCAGAAGAGCGCGGTATTAAAGAAGGTGATTGGGTTGGTATTGCCAGCCGTGCTGGCGAAACGGTTTTACGTGCAACCTTAACTGAGCGTGTGCAAGCTGGGGTGATTTACACCACGTTCCATCACCCAGAATCTGGCGCAAACGTGATTACAACGGACAATAGCGATTGGGCCACCAACTGCCCAGAATTTAAAGTGACTGCGGTACAAGTGTCGCGCGTTAATCAGTTATCTGATTGGCAAAAAGACTATAAAACCTTTAGTGAAGCGCAAATTGCCTTCACGGGCAAAAAAGCCAATACAAAAATTAGTCAGTTGGCTTAGGCTTGATGTTGGCGATATAGAGTAGAAATTTTGGATATGTCATCGCTAATTACAGCAGATGTGCAACCTTCCATAATTGTGGCAGTTAAGCCGCTAAGTGAGGTAAACGTTACCCGTTGGCGCGCTGGTGTTGTTAGCCAAGCGCAAGATATGCTGGCAGAAGAAGTGCCTATTGCGCTTATTTATAACGGTATATCGCACGCAGTGATGTTGGCAACGCCACAAGATTATGAAGATTTTGCATTAGGGTTTTCGCTCAGCGAAGGTATTTTACAAAATAAAAACGAGCTATACGATATTGAAATAGTTGAGCAGGCACAAGGTGTTGAATTGCGCCTAGATGTGGCGGCCGAAAGCTTTGTAAAGTTAAAAGAACGTAGGCGCAATTTGGTGGGCCGCACTGGTTGCGGGTTGTGTGGAGCAGAAAGTTTAGACCAAGCATTAAGATTACCAGGTTTGTATAAAAACTTGGGTAAAAACTCTGAATCCACTATTCAACATCAAACACCAAAAAATAATGCCCTGCAAGCCAATACCCATGCGGCTTCTGGCGATGCAAAAATAATGTCTGCAAGCATTATAAAAGCTTTTCATGCTATTAAAACTCAGCAAACTTTGCAGCAAGTAACAGGTGCTACACATGCTTGCGCTTGGGTTAGTGCAGATGGTGATGTAAAGATAGTGCGCGAAGATGTTGGCCGTCATAATGCGATGGATAAATTGATGGGTGCATTGGCAAGATGCAATAGTGAATTCAGTATAACGCCAGTAGGCTTTGTGTTGACGTCTAGCCGCGCTAGTGTGGAGATGGTGCAGAAAGTTGCAATCGCTGGCTTTGGCATATTAGCAGCAATTTCAGCGCCCACTGGGCTTGCCGTGCGTGTTGCAGAGGCTTATGGAGTGACACTGATAGGCTTTTTACGAGATAATCAGTTTGTAATTTACACACACAAACACCGAATACTTTTTTAACACTATAAAATTTATGCAAACAGAACAATTAATTAAAATGGCCAATCAAATTGGTGATTTTTTCGAGTCTTATCCTGATCAAGCCCAAGCACAAAAAGATATAGCTACGCATATTAACCGCTTTTGGGCGCTTGCTATGCGCCAGCAATTGGCTTTGCATGTGAAAAATGAGCATGGTTTAGGTTTGCACGAAAAAGTAGCATCTGCCGTTGCGGCTCATCTGGAGATTTAGTTATTTCAAACGAATTTTTATTATTATTGCCACTCGTATTTTTAGCGGCATTGTTATTTTCATCAGTAGGGCATGGTGGTGCGTCTGCTTATTTGGCAGCTTTTGCATTAATAGGTATGGCGCCAGAAAGCATGCGGCCTGCCGCTTTGTTTTTAAATGTACTCGTTGCTTCAATTGCGTTATATAAGTTTTATAAAGTACACGCATTTAATTGGTCATTATTTTGGCCAATTGCCATTACATCGATTCCAGCTGCTTTTATTGGTGGCCAAATTGCACTCCCTAACAGCACCTATAAAGTCATCGTTGGATTATGTTTGTTGTATGCGGCATGGACTATTTTTAGCCACGCCAATAAAACAGATGAAATTGAGCTGCATGTTGTTAAAAAACCAGTATTGATTTTGCTAGGCGCAGGCTTAGGCTTTTTGTCAGGCCTTACTGGCGTTGGTGGCGGTATATTTCTAAGCCCAATTTTGTTGTATTTTGGTTGGGCAAAAACCAAAGTTATTTCTGGCGTTGCGGCTGCATTTATATTGGTAAATTCAGCTTCTGGATTATTAGGGGTATTAACTCAATCACCCATATTGCCTGCGGGTTTACCCTATTTGGCTTTTGCAGCAGTGCTAGGTGGCATAGTCGGCGCTGAATTCGGCAGTCGCAAACTATCAAATCCAACTATTAGAAAATTACTAGCGTTGGTGCTGGTGCTGGCGGGTAGCAAAATGCTATCTGCAGCATTTTTATAGCATCTTTATTCATTAAAACAATAGGCTTTAAAAATTAGCCAGCAAGTTTAAATTGTAGCAATCCGCTGAAACAGCCTATAAGATTCGCGCCTATCGCTAATACGTTTTCCACTCCATATTAGCTTCCAATCGGCTCCAGGTTCTACTTTTTCACGGCCTCTTTCGTCTTGAATAATGTATAAATCGCAACTAAGTGTAGCGCCAGCTTCCATATTTTCTGTTTTAATACCTGCGTAATAATGTAATAAATCTTTTTGCGCATCGCCCAAGCGATTGTTTGCAACACAGGCATATTTAAGTGGCAAGGCAACTTTTAAGCTGGTAAATACACTTTTATAACTTCTAGCCGACTCTATCATTGGCAACCATAAGGTCATTAGCAAAGTCCACACACAAGTCATGCCAATCGCCCAATTGGTGGCACTGGAGCGGTTGGAGTGTTGTGAGCGCGCAATTGCAAATAGCCAAATAAGTGTAATAGCCGCCGCCATTACCAACGCAATCATACTGAAATTAATTTGCGTCATGCCCGATAAAAAGCTTAGGCGCTCTTTGATTTTAGCTGGGCTACCAGTCATCATAGCTAGCCAACCTAACCATATAAGCGCGCTCATAAGTCCTAACAGCAACAGGCCAAACCAATTGAGTGCGCCTGCGGTACCGCGCTTAAGCGTTTCAATACTGCCTCCCGCCATAGCAGTCAGTGGAATTAAAAGCGGCAATGCAAATACTTCTTTGTCATTGGCACCTAGGCCAATTAAGCCCCAGGCAACCACAAAAAACACAACAATTAGCTGAAACCTAGGTTTTGTTAAGAGCTGATCTCGATACCGCCATAATCCCCAAATTGCTAGCGGCAATGATGGCCACGCATACCAAAGTAATGTTTTTAAATAATAAAGGTGGTGCGCATGTTTAAATTGATCGAGTGAATTTAACCACCACTGATTAAAGTTAGCTGGGTAAAAATAATTGCACAACAATGGCCAGCCTATTACTAATGGACTAGCCACCAAAAGCGCTATACCCAAAACACTAAAAAAGCTTTTACTGCGCCAAAAACTAAACAACAGCGGCAATGCCAAGCAAGTGCAAACAATAATAGATAGAGGCAATAATCCAGTCGATAAAAACCCTACACCTAGCCCCAAGCCCAATAAGATACTTGCTCTGTAAGGCCTTCTTTTAGCTAATGACAGCGCATAAAAACTAGTTGCAATACCAGTTAATGAGGATACCGCTGGCATTAAAGTATGCGCACTGACAACCAAACCTAATGCGCCAATTAAAATAAATGCGGTTTGGCGTCCAGCACCTTTACCCCAAAGCTCACGGCCTGTCATACCCATCATTAACAAGCTAATTACCATCCACAATCCTGTGGTAATTCGTGCAGCATCGTGAGAGGGCAATATACTAGAAAAAGGGCTTAGTAGTTTGGTTGCTACTGCAGCACTTAAATAGTATAAGGGTGGATTAACGATTTGGTTATTGCTGGCGGAGGTTGGTGCAAGCCAATTGCCAGTATCAAGAATCGTTTTTATGGTGCTAATCGCGTGTGACTCAAAAGGCTTCCAAGGTGAATGCCCAACTAAGCCCATACATAACCACACTGCACAAAGTACGATGAGTAGATGTGTTTTAGCACGTTCACCCACGCGCGCGCGCGGGGTAGACATATTGCCTTGCCAGTCGTGATCTAAATCAAAACGCATTGTTATAATTTTTTATTAAATTAGAAGTATTTTAGCATTAGTGCGCATAAATAAAAAAAGGCAGCTTGGCTGCCTTTTCTAACAATCAACAAGCAAAAATTACATGCCGTATTTTTGTTTAAATTTCTCAACACGGCCTGCCGTATCTAATATTTTTTGTTTGCCTGTATAAAATGGGTGGCATAGTGAGCACACCTCAATGTTCAGGTCACGGCCATGAGTAGAACGTGTTTTAAACTTGTTGCCACAGCTACAAGTAATGTTGATTTCAGGATAATTTGGATGCGTTTCAGCTTTCATGCTTTTCTCTCTAATTTTAAGCAGTTGCAGTAAGCCCAACATTATGAATTAAATATTAAGAATTAGCAATATTTGATGTGAAACCATCATCTTAATTATTGTTTATAGTGGCTGTGTGCGATTTGAATTAGTATTAAAAATCCAATTTATTCGCAATTTACTTGAAAGTGTACTGTAAGAATAAGTAAAAGCAGGTTTGCGACTCAGTAAAACAATACTTTAAAGGTTGTCAGTCATGCAGTAAGGTGAACAACAGCCAACTGGCAAGCACTGATGACTATCAATACTCGGTTTGTAAACAAGCTTAAAAGCGGCATTAGCACAAGTGCAAAAGTGAAAGTTTAAGCAATATGCGCTAATTGATATGGTTTTTATTATTGTTTACCCACGACGCATGCTGTCAAAAAAATCAGCATTATTTTTAGTGGCTTTAACTTTTGCCAACAAAAACTCCATCGCTTCTAAGTCATCCATTGGGTAAAGCAGTTTACGTAATACCCAAATTTTTTGTAATACATCTTTTTCAATCAATAGCTCTTCTTTACGAGTGCCAGATTTATTAACATTAATGGCTGGATACAAGCGTTTTTCGGCCATTTTACGATCGAGGTGAATCTCCATGTTCCCAGTACCTTTAAACTCCTCGTAAATTACATCATCCATACGTGAGCCAGTATCCACAAGGGCAGTAGCGATAATAGTGAGTGAGCCACCTTCTTCAATATTACGTGCGGCACCAAAAAAGCGTTTTGGGCGTTGTAGCGCATTGGCATCCACACCACCGGTCAATACTTTGCCAGATGATGGAATAACTGTGTTGTATGCACGAGCCAAACGGGTAATGGAATCAAGTAAAATCACCACATCTTTTTTATGCTCAACCAAGCGTTTGGCTTTTTCAAGTACCATTTCAGCCACTTGTACGTGGCGCGTTGCAGGCTCATCAAATGTTGATGCAACTACCTCACCTTTTACTGAGCGGGTCATCTCAGTTACCTCTTCTGGGCGCTCATCAATTAGCAGCACAATTAAAATCACATCTGGATGATTGGCAGTAATTGCATGCGCAATGTTTTGCATCATCACAGTTTTGCCGCTTTTTGGGCTGGCAACTAACAAACCGCGTTGCCCGCGACCAATAGGCGCAATCATATCAATCACGCGGCTAGTGATATTTTCTTCACCGCGAATATCACGCTCTAATATGAGTGGAATAGTTGGAAAAAGCGGTGTTAAGTTTTCAAATAAAATTTTGTGTTTAGTGTTTTCTGGCGCATCACCGTTCACCACATCTACTTTTACTAAGGCAAAATAGCGTTCACCGTCTTTAGGGGTGCGAATTTCACCTTGAATGCTATCGCCAGTGTGTAAATTAAAGCGACGAATTTGCGAAGGTGATACATAAATATCATCAGGCCCAGCTAAATACGAAGTATCTGGCGAACGCAGAAATCCGAAACCATCTTGCAGCACCTCGAGAGTACCATCACCAAAAATACTGTCACCTTTTTTAGCTTTATTTTTTAATATAGCAAAAATTAAATCTTGCTTGCGCATACGGCTTGCATTTTCAATTTCGTCGGCTATGGCCATATCGACTAATTCAGTGACGGGAAGGTGTTTAAGATCGGATAAATGCATGGAGAACTCGCTAGATGGGACTTACAAGAAAAAGGTTGAGATGTCTAGTTTCCAATATTGCGTTAGAAACCAGACGAATAGATATAAAAGTTAATAATCAAAGCTTTAAAGATTGCTATCAATAAAAGCCGTCAATTGTGATTTAGACAGAGCGCCAACCTTGGTTGCTTCTACATTACCATTTTTAAATAACATAAGGGTTGGAATGCCGCGAATACCGTATTTAGGCGGTGTTTGTTGATTGTCATCAATATTTAATTTAGCTACTTTTAAACGACCAGCGTATTCTTTAGAGATGTCGTCCAAAATTGGAGCAATCATTTTACAAGGGCCACACCACTCAGCCCAATAGTCGACTAAAACTGGTAATGGAGATTGCAATACTTCCTGCTCAAATGCAGCATCGCTTAAATGGGTTATATGTTCACTCATGTTGACCTCGGTAGAAATTTGATAATTGCTTGAATTTAAAATATTAGATAAAGCTATAGCTTAATTATTCTTATTATTTTGCCAGTAGATAACTAGGTTGACTAGGGTGATTTGACGTAATGTTTACTAAATTAATTTAAGTATCAATTAATCTAAACCCATCAGCTTAGTTTAAACATAGTATATCAATATCAAATGCTTTATATCAAGCGGTATTGAAAACGCTCGAAACTTGCCGTGCGCTCAATCAGTTTGGTAGTTCGCACTTTACTAAAAGTATTGTTTTGATTTAACTCTACTAACTCACCTACTTTACACAGCCCTGGCGGCGTAATGATGCTGGCAGGTTGCTTTAATGCCGATAATTCTGGCAACAATAGAGCCTCGCTGTCAATAGAAGTGTTTTCTGGCTTTACAGTAATAGCAGTCGCGCTGGGTGAAATAAGTTGCAAGCCAACATCCAACTGATTAAGTTCATTTACATTAGCCCAGCGCAATACGGCTAGCTCCCATGCTTTAGTACGGCTATCTTTCATAGCAACCACATCGCCAATTTGCGCAGTAGCCGACGAAGAATTAAATTTGCGCAACGCATAGCCGCCTGCACTTACATTTAAAATCTGCCAGCGCGAAGGTTTAAAAGCACCGTTAGTACCAATTCCACTGATTGCTGGGGTATGGTTTAAGCGGCTAGTCGCATCTGCGATTAAATGATGCGTAGTACTAATGCCAATGCTTAACTCTACCCCATCACTTTTTTTACTTCTAGAGAACATGCGTTGCGGTGTTTTACCAAATTGTTTAACTAGATGACTAAGTAAGTCTGCAAAATGAGTCTCAAGGGCGTTGCCAGGCATGCTGCCGTCATTAGGTAGAATACTTGCTTGTAATAACTTAATATGCTGGTGAATATGTCTAGCCAAATTCAAAGTCACTAACAAAATATCGGTAGCACCGTCTGGAATTTCTTTATTTTTAACAAAAGCAGTGGGTGGTTTATTGCTATCTAGTGCTATTAAAAATACGCCTGTAGGGTTATCAATAAACCCTAGTGGCCTTAATTCTGCATATTTAGCCACGCTAGTTAAGTAGGTATCGGCTCTTAATATATCGCGATTGGCCAAATGTTGCGGGTTAGTTAAAGCTAACAGCAAGGTTTGCGCGTACACCAAATTTACAGAACTTGCGTTACTTCCAGTGTAATGCTCGCTTACTGGCAACAACTCAGCTGCTTGTTGCAAAGCAATGTAATACAGTTGATGCAATTCGGCCCATAAAGCTGCGGGCGGGCTGGTGTAAGTGAGGTGACTAACCAAGGCAATTTCTTTACATGCATGGATGGCGCGCTGAATAACTAGGGCGGTAGATTTGCCGCTGTTGATATTTAATATTTTATTTTGTAAATCAACCAATGCAAATTTATAACCAAAAGCAAACTCTTGCCATAAATGCTCTGCAGCATCAGCAAAAGCTTGCTCATTTTTAGAAATTGGCACATTGGCATGGCTGAAATGTGGCAGTAAATCTTGATAAATCTGAATCGCAACAGGGCGATAAAGCTCAAGTGCATTTAGACGATTTGCGAATGCCACTTTTTGGCTATTAATGATTTGTAATTCTTCTACTAAATCATTTGCAGCTCGAATAGGGTCGCCAAAGGGTAGTTTTTGTATAAAATCGTTGATTTTATGGGTGCGTGTTTCTGCCAATAAAATTGGGTTATTATCTAAATTAGGTAATTTGAAATTAATTGGCATGATTGTTCCAACAACGATATTGCATATTAAAATCTAAAGCTAGATTTGTCACTTTATTTATTGTGCTATTTTTAAAATTTATTAGTTTTAAAATTTATTAGGTGTAAAAGCGTAATGCTAATTAAAAAAACAACTTTTTTAATATTATTAATGGCTTGTTTATTAACTGCTTATTCAATTAGCAGTGCTGCTAAGAACCATGAGTCAAAAGACTTTACATTAAAAGATATGTCAAATAATAAACATACATTATCACAATATAAAGGCAAATAGGTGATTGTGAATTATTGGGCAACTTGGTGCCCGCCCTGCTTGGAAGAGGTGCCAGATTTGGTGGCGTTGTACGACAGTCGTAAAAATAAAGATGTAATGGTATTGGGCGTGGTGTTTGATTACAAAAGCGCAGGTGAAGTGAGTGAGTATGTAGCAGATATGTTGATGTCATACCCCATTGTGTTGGGAGATGACGATGTGGCAAAGCAGATTGGCACAGCAGAAGTCTTGCCAACAACTTTTATTTACAACCCACAGGGTATGTTAATCAAAACCAAGCGCGGTCTGGTTACCAAACAATATCTTGAGGCTGTTATTGCCGCAGATAAAACTACTGCCGCCAAAAAGTAAGCGTTAAATCATAGCGGCAATACTGTTGCCATCAGCATCTAATACATTCAGCTCATTTTCATCAGCAAACTGCATAAGCTGCGTAAAGCCTTCAGGGTTTACGTCTTTGAGCCTCATGTTTACAGCTAAACAACGTACACCATTCATTACTTTTGGCTTTAAATAAGGCGAATAAATTAGTTTTTTATCAGAGCCAAAACTAGCATAGGTGCTACAAGTTCTGTCTACCCAATCGCTTGGGCGAAACGGTTTACCAGCACGAGTTAGGCCTTCAATAATAATTTCTACTGTTTTTTGAGTCATAACTTAAGCTTTACTTTAATTGTAATTAGTTTTGTTAATTAATGTATTCAAAGACCTTAACCACTTTGGTCACGCCATCAGTATTGCGTGCAATTTCAGTAGCGGCATCAGCTTCAGTTGTATTTACTAAACCGATTAAATACACAACGCTGTTTTCGGTCACAATTTTTACATAATTGGCAGGAAATTTGTTTTCTGTCACAAATTTTGTTTTAATTTTAGACGTTATATAAGTATCGTTACTGCGAGAGCTAATAGAGGTTTTTGGGCCAACAGTGATCTCGTTGGTCACTGCGCGAATATTTTCAATCTCTTTTAATAGACTATCAGCTTTTGTTTTGGCTGCTTCATCGGGCACCTCGCCAGTTAACAACACGTTACGATTGTAGCTGGTTACATTTACGTGTGCGTTTTCGCCTAAATTGGATTCCATTTTTTTAACCGCTTTAAGCTCTATATTTTCATCTTCCACATAAATGCCTGAGGTACGTCTATCGGCGGCAACTGCGCCACCAGCAGCAGCGCCACCCAATACAACAGGCACACAGCCCGCTAATTGAGCGCTAAAACCAATAGCTAATAATAATTTTGCAAGGTGGTTAGTAAAAGGTAATGTCATGGGTTTACTCCTTAAAGTGCCTGTTATTCAGATTCTATTTTGATACAAATAGCTTGTTTTGATAACAATATCATACACAGTCTAAGTAAAATATAAGTTAAATAATTGTTGCAAGTTGTAACATGGTGGCCCATTAAAAAGCGTCTTTAAGCCAATTGATTGCTTTAATCTCAACTTTATTCATTAAAACCACATCAAATCGGCAAGCACTTTTGTCATCATGTAGTTGTAAGTAATGTTGTGCTGCTAAGCGTATTTTTTGTTGTTTTTGCGGTGTAATACTTGCTGCTGCATCACCAAATTGACTACTTGTTCTCAATCTAACCTCAATAAACACTAATATTGCCGCATCGGTCATCACTAAATCTATTTCACCAAATCTGCAGTGATAATTTTGTGTCAATAGTTTCAGGCCATTGTTTATTAAAAAAGTTGCTGCTAACTTTTCAGCTTGCAAGCCAGCATTGTTATCATTAAGTTTCATTTGATTTATTTTAGGTATAAATTGCTGCTTTGGCTTAAAATTGGGGTATGAAACAAGAAGGTACATTATATGTGGTAGCAACGCCAATCGGCAATTTGGGTGATATTACCTTGCGGGCTATAGAAACTTTAAAAATGGTGGATGCCATTGCGGCTGAAGATACACGGCATAGCGCTGGTTTATTAAGCCATTTTGGCATTGCTAAAAAACTAATTGCCGTGCATCAGCATAATGAGCATCAATCTGCTGAAAAATTATTAACGCAATTAAAATTAGGTGAAAATATTGCCTTAGTGACCGATGCAGGCACGCCAGGCATTAGTGACCCAGGTGCTGTGGTGGTAGATTTTGTGCGTAAAGCAGGTGTTAAAGTCGTGCCGATTCCAGGCGTGAGTGCTGTGATAGCTGCATTGTCAGCATCGGGTATTGCGCAAAATGGTTTTATGTTTTTTGGATTTTTGCCAGCCAACGGCGCAGCGCGGCGTAAGGCGTTAGAGGCGTTAAAAGCGCAAATGGTGACGCTGGTATTTTATGAGGCACCACATCGTATAGTAGAAAGTATTTCTGATATGGCGAATGTGTTGGGAGCACAACGCCGTATTACTTTTGCGCGCGAAATTACCAAAACCTTCGAGACGATTTATAGCTGTGATTTGGCCGCTGCCGCTGCATGGTTAGAAGCCGATACAAATCAACAGAGAGGTGAATTTGTGCTGTTAGTAGAGGCTGCGGCCGTGAAAGAAGCTGAAGAATTTTCAGACGAGACTGTTCGTATATTAAAATTGCTATTGTTAGATTTGCCACTAAAACAGGCGGTGAAGCTAGCGGCAGAAATCAGTAACGAAAAGAAAAATGACCTTTACGAGTTTGCACTTAGCTTAAAAAATACTGTTAAAGAATAAACCTAAATATGACTAGCTTAACGATTACACGCCCAGACGATTGGCACTTGCACTTAAGAGATGGCGCCGCCCTAAAAGCCGTTTTGCCAGATACTGCTAGGCAGTTTGCGCGCGCGATTGTGATGCCAAATTTG
>JANMNC010000118.1:0-11174 GCA_031373695.1 Methylotenera sp.
TTTTCTAAATGCGCAAGCCTATTACTTAAAACAGTGGCTTCATCTTGCATTGCAACATCGGCAGCCAACGCTTGCGCAGCTGTTTCAGCTGTGAAATGCAATTGCCTATCGATACTTAAACTTGGGCGGCCTAGGGTTGAATAGTTTGAACTTTGGCCAGCCGAGTTTTCTGGTGTGCCAATGGCATCAGGGTTTACTTTCAACGACTCTAAACCAGAAACACTTAATCGTGCTTGGCCTTGTTTAGGCAATGATGATTTTGCTAACGTTGGTTTTTGTAACGATTGTGGTGCGGCCGAGATATTGCCTTCAACATTGGCGGCATCCGTATTATTAGCGCCATAATTGGCAGTTAAAACAACATTATTATTTTGTTTGTTAGCACGTTTTTTTTTGGCAGATGATTTTTTGCTAGTTACCGCAGCACCCACTTTAATAGATTGCGGCAAGATAACCGCTACTTTTGCTGCTGCGCTGTTATTGTTTTCATCAGTAGTGACGGTATTTTCATCACCTTTATTATCATTACCTTCATTCTCAGCGTCCGCAGTTTCAGCAGTCAAAGCAGGGTCTATTAGCAATACGTAATCGCGGCTTAAGGTGCTATCACACTCTGCAACAATGGTTAAGCTGGCAATAGGCTCTAAAATTGCCTCGCTAGTGGTAATGGTCAAAATGGCATCATCGCCACGCACGTTGTTTAACTTTAAATTAGCTTGATTGATTTGATTAATGTTGCCAGAATCAGCGCCCAGCCTAAAGCAATCTAAATTTTTCAGGCCGCTAACACCTTGCACTTTAATACTGGCGCGCAACGGCTGCCCTAGATGCGATTTAATATTAATATCGCCCAAGCCAAGTGCCAGTGCATTACCTTGCGCACTTAATGTTAAAATAGCCAGCGCTGCAACGACAGCCCGCTTTAAAGTAATGTTATTTTTTTTCATGATTTCCAGTTTTCTGAATATATCATTGATATGTTTTAGTTGTTGTGAATTAACAATAAGCAATCGGCATGCCAACTAATTAATATGATTGGTTTTTAATAGACTAAAAAGTACATTAAAAATCAAGCAATAATCTCTATTAATACATTTGACAAGGCGTGCTTCAAAAGCATATAATCCGCCCTCTTGATTTTATAAGCTCTCTACTGGTAGTCAACAATGAATATTTTCTCTGGAAAAACATTTTCTGCTAAATCGCATGAAGTACAGCGCGATTGGTTTGTAATTGACGCAACTGATTTAGTGTTAGGCCGTTTGGCCAGCGCGGTTGCGCATCGCTTACGTGGTAAGCACAAAACTATTTATACGCCACACGTTGATACGGGTGATTATATTGTTGTAATTAACGCTGATAAAATTAAAGTAACTGGCGATAAAGCAACTGGTAAACAATACCACAGCCACTCTGGTTATCCAGGCGGCATTAGCACAACAACTTTCTCTAAAATGCAAGACCGTTTTCCAGGTCGCGCTTTAGAAAAAGCGGTTAAAGGTATGTTGCCTAAAGGCCCGCTAGGTTATGCAATGGCTAAAAAAATGAAAGTTTATGCTGGCGATAAGCATGAGCATGTTGCACAACAACCAAAAGCACTGACTATCTAGGAATCACAGAATGATTGGTAAATATAATTATGGTACAGGCCGCCGCAAAAGCTCAGTAGCGCGCGTGTTTATGAAAATAGGTAAAGGTAATATCGTTGTAAACGATAAACCTGTTGACGAATATTTTTCACGCGTTACGGCGCGTATGATTTTACGTCAGCCACTAGAGCTTACTAATAATTTAACTAGTTTTGATATTATGGTAAACGTAATCGGTGGTGGTGAATCAGGCCAAGCTGGTGCGGTTCGTCATGGTATTACACGTGCATTAATCGATTATGACGCAGCACTTAAAAGTGCATTGTCACACGCAGGCTTTGTAACACGCGATGCCCGTGAAGTTGAGCGTAAAAAAGTTGGTTTACGTAAAGCGCGTCGTCGTAAACAATTCTCTAAACGCTAATTTGGCGTCTAGCATTAAAAAAGGTCGCTTTTGCGGCCTTTTTTATTTTAAACATTAATTTTGTTATTATTAGGGTTATGACAAACCAACTATCGAAAATTAAAATTGGCATTGTAGGTGGCACAGGTTATACAGGAGTAGAGTTGTTACGCTTGTTGGCCATTCACCCGCATGTTGAATTAACTGCAATTACGTCACGTGGTGATGCAGGTTTGCCTGTGGCTGACATGTTCCCCAGTCTGCGTGGTTTTGTTGATTTAGCATTTAGTGACCCTGCAACAGCCAATTTAAGCGCATGCGATGTGGTATTTTTTGCCACGCCGCACGGAGTAGCCATGGGTCAAGTGCAGGCTTTGCTTAATGCTAACGTTAAAGTAATTGATTTGGCTGCTGATTTTAGGTTGGCTGATACTGCCGTATTTGAAAAATGGTACAAAATGCCACATAGTTGCCCTGATGTTTTAGCGGGTGCAGTTTATGGCATTCCTGAGTTGTATCGCGAGCAGATAAAAGCTGCCAAAGTGATTGGCAACCCAGGCTGTTACCCAACTACAGTTTTATTAGGCTTAGCGCCATTACTTGAAAACGGGCTAATTGATTTTAGCGCACCTATTGTGGCTGATTGTAAATCGGGCGTTTCGGGTGCGGGTAGAAAAGCTGAAGTAGCTACCTTGTTTGCAGAATCCAGTGACAATATGAAAGCCTATGCTGTGGGCGGTCATCGGCATCATCCAGAAATTTATGCGCAAATTATTCGGTTGGCTGGTGCGCATTTAGCCAATAGTCACGCAGATTTTATATTTGTGCCACACTTAATTCCAATGATAAGAGGCATGCTGTCTACGATATACGTGAAACTAAGCGATAAAGGCAACGCTACCGATTTACAAGCGCTATTTGAAAAACGTTACGCTAACGAGCAGTTTGTAGACGTATTACCTGCAGGCACTATGCCCGAAACTCGCTCGGTGCGCGGTTCTAACCAATTACGCTTGGCTTTGCATAAACAAAACGACAGTGGATACTTAACCTTGGTAGTTGTGCAAGATAACTTAGTTAAAGGTGCGGCAGGCCAGGCTATACAAAACATGAACATAATGTTTGGTTTTGATGAAAACTGCGGCTTACAAGTTGTGCCTTTATTGCCATAAACCAAGTAATATAAGGCTTTATGAAACCAGTCCGCCGTAAAATTCGCCGTCATTTTGGTCTCACTGCAAAGCAAGTAGCAGTGCGCTCGCAGCGGCCTTGGTATTTTCAAGCTTTGCTAGCCTTGTTATTTATAGCGCTCGGTTTTGGTATGGCCTATTGGTTAATGCACGAGAATGATGACGCGCGCCAACAGTTGCAACTAAAAACGCTTGAAAACAAAGATTTAATAACTAAATTAGTAGGTGCGCAGCGAGAGCTTCAAATAGAGCTGGCTACTAATAATAATCTTGCTAAAGAGTTTGCAAGCGTTCAAGATGAGAACCTTAAAATTAAAGAAGATTTGTTCTTCTATAAAAATATGCTTAACGGCAAAAAGCCAAAATAACGGTTTAACATTTAAGTCTGTAAGGAATCAGGATGTTTTTTTTAAAAAAAGCCAACAAAATAGATAGTCGTATCGATACGCTAGTGGGTGCCGAGACGCGCATAGAAGGCGATTTACATTTTAGCGGTGGTTTGCGTGTAGATGGTGCTATTCGTGGCAATGTAACCGAGCAAACTAGTACGCCAAGCACCATTATTTTAAGTGAGCATGGTCGCATAGAAGGCGCAGTAACGGCCGCCAAAATTGTGCTAAACGGCAAAGTTATTGGAACCGTGAAATCGAGCCAATTTATAGAGCTACAAACCAAAGCGCGTATTACAGGCGATTTATATTATAAATCGCTTGAAATGCACACAGGCGCAGTTATAGAAGGCAAACTAGTTTATTTGGGTGATGGTGTGCCTGACGATGTACTATAAATGAATTGCGATTAAACAATTGAATTGTTATTAGCTTGTAAAGTTGAACATTAACCCCCAATTATGTTCTATAGTAGATAAGTATATGAAGTTTAAGGAGTAAAACATGAATGCAGTAACCGAAAGCTTATTAAATAGCACCCCCGATATTGAAATGCCAACGCCATTGGTTTTCACCGATAATGCGGCTAAAAAAGTTAAAGAACTAATTGAAGAAGAAGGCAGCCCAGATCTTAAGCTACGCGTGTTTGTTAGCGGCGGCGGCTGTTCTGGCTTTCAATACGGCTTTACGTTTGAAGAAGAAGTAAACGATGACGATACACAAGTGATGAAAGATACCGTCACTTTGTTGATAGACCCAATGAGCTTACAATATTTAATGGGCGCTGAGATTGATTATCAAGACAACTTACAAGGCTCACAGTTTGTGATTCGTAATCCGCAGGCAACGTCAACTTGTGGTTGTGGTTCTTCGTTCTCGGTTTAAAGAGTCAGCATTAGTATTATTTGATGAAAAAGCTGTTATTAATTTTGGTAATGTTTTTGCTACCGTTTCAATACACCTGGGCCATGGTAGCCAACTATGACACACACAGCACTCATGATTCCAAAGCCCATTTTGGGCATCATGAGCATCAATCTGTTGATAATCACTTCGAAAACATTGATGCAGTGGGCAATAACCAAACCGATACCGACACAGATAACGCTAAAAACCATGTGCATTACGGGTTTTTACATTTATCTTGTGGTGTAGTGTTAAGCCAGTGCTTGCCTGTTTCTCTGCCAGAAGATAATCAGTATTCAAATCAGTACCTGTTTAACTACCACTCCCCACCTAGTAACGCGCCAGAACGCCCCAATTGGTTAGCTCCCGTTTAATTCGGCGAGCAATCATTTAACAACCCAACCTATTTTTAACTGCTCGCCGATCTTTCTATTTTTAGGAGATTGGTATGAGTACGACACAATTTTTATTGTTGGTATTATTAAATGTAATCGCTAGCTTGCAAGCTTTAGCTGATGAAAATATTAGCTTAGATAAAAATATTAGTTTGGACCAAGCCACAGCTCTTGCACTACAAGCTAACCCCAACATAGCCATAGTTTTGCGCGAGCGTGAAGTAGAAGGCGCACAGTTATTGCAAGCTGCGGCAAGGCCTAACCCCACTTTATCTGGTCAAGTTCAAGATTTACGCAGTCAAAATCGTATTGTAAGCATTGCCATTAGCCAGCAACTAGAAACTGCGGGTAAACGCGATAAACGTCTGGTGGCGGCCGATGCTAGTTTAGCAATAGCAGATGCTGATATTACTATTGCAAGGGCTGAAACAAGCGCTAAAGTTTATGCGAGTTTTTATCAGGTACTGGCGGCGCAACAGGCTTTAAGTCTGGCCCAAGAGTTATTGCAAATCGCCAGCATATCAAAAGAAACAACCGCTAAACGTGTGTTGGCGGGCAAAGTCTCGCCAGTAGAAGAAACCAAATCCAAAGTAGTAGAGGCCGGCTTAAAACTGGAGTTAGCACAAGCCAGCCAACAATTAGTTTCTGCCAAACAGCGCTTAGTGAGCTTGTGGGTTAAAGGCACAAGTGATGTGTCTGTTTTAAGCTTTATACCCATAAACTTTACAGCAGTGGGTGAGCTAGAAAAGCTTAAAGATTTACCAGCATTAAATGATTTAATGGCGCAATTACCTGATTCACCACGCCTTAAAAAATCAACGCTTACCATTTCTCAAAGACAAGCAATATCTGCTATCGAAAAATCGAAACAAACACCAGATGTAACACTTAGCCTTGGCGCACAACGCAATGAAGAGTTGGGCGGCATTACGCAAGCGATTATTGGCTTATCGATACCAATTCCTGTATTTGATAAAAATCAAGGCAACTTACAAAGTGCCATAGCGCGTGAACTACTAGCGCTTGATGAAAAAGCTGCTTTAGAAAATCAACTGCAAACAGAACTTAGCAACGCCTATGGGCGCAGGCAATTGCAAGTAGAGGCCAGTAATATTTATAAGCAAGATATTTTACAAGGTGCGCAAAGTGCTTACGAGGCTGTTCGTAAAGGTTTTGAGTTTGGTAAATTTAGCTTTCTAGAAGTGCTTGATGCCCAGCGCAGCTTGTTTCAGGCTAAAACCCAATATATTCAAACACTGGCTTTAGCTCACCTTGCCCAAGCCGATATTTACACAATATTGGGCACTGTAATTATTCAATCAGGCAATAAGGAATAAGTATGAAACTAAATAAACAAATATTAATAGTGGTTGCCATTTTATTAATTGGGGCGGTTTTTGCGGGCTTAATTCTAAAAACAGATAAACCTAAGCTGGATGAACACGGACATGCAGAACACACTGAAGACATTGCAACAGCCTCACCACCAAAACATGGCGAGGAAGGACATGACCACGAAAAAGACCATTTACCACAGCCGCAAAAAATTACTAAAGACAGTGATAATCAGAATGCGCATGACGATGAAACAAGCCATGATCATCCTGAAATGCTAGCTGAAAGTGTCAAAGGCCCTCATGGCGGAAAGCTATTTACAGATAGCGATTATGCAGTGGAAGTGACGATTTTTGAGCAAAATCAGCCGCCACAATTTAGACTTTATGCTTATTTAAATGGCCAACAATTGGTAGCCAAAGATTCGACTATTCAATTAAAACTGTCGCGTTTAGGTAGGCCAGCACAACTATTTAACTTTACGCCAGAAAATGATTATTTAACTTCAAAAATCATCGTTGATGAACCGCATTCTTTTAAAGTAGATATCGTTGCAGTATATGCAGGCAAAACGCATACATTTGCCTACAATCAAATAGAAGCTAGGGTTACATTGACCGATGAGCAGCTAAAACACAATGCAATTGAAGTGTTAACAGCTGCACCTGCCAGTATTCAAACCAATTTGCGCCTATTGGGTGAAATTAAATTGAATGCCGATAAGACTGTACAAGTTTTGCCGCGCCTAGAAGGTGCAGTAGAAACTGTGTTTATTAATGTTGGCGATAAAGTTAAAAAAGGCCAAGCCCTTGCAGTAATTGCTAGCCCTATGGTGGCAGAAAGTCGTGGTGATTTATCAGCGGCTGCACAGCGCTTAAGTCTTGCCAAAACCACACTGGCGCGTGAAGAAAGCCTATGGCGAGAAAAAATATCGGCTGAGCAAGATTATTTAGCTGCCAAAAATGACTTTAAATTAGCTGAAATAGAGCTATCGCGGCAACAACAAAAGCTAGCAAGTCAGGGTATAGCTGGCGGTAGTGCTGGCAGTAATAATAGTGGTTCACGCTACACATTAAAAGCGCCGATTGACGGTGTAATAACGCGTAAAAATATCACCAGTGGCCAAGTGTTAATAATGAATCAGGTGTTATTTGAGGTGGCCGATTTAAATACAGTGTGGGCAGAAATAAGCATACCTACCAAAAATTTAGGCTTAGTTAAAACAGGTCAAAAAGTGACCGTGCGTGCCACTGCTTTTGAGCAAAGTGAGGCAGGTAGCATTACCTATATAGCGCCATTGGTAGGTGAGCAAACACGCACCGCCACTGCACGCGTAGTGCTGGCTAATACTAAGCAAAATTGGTTGGTGGGTTTGCCCGTTAATGTAGATTTAGTAGCAGAAGAAGTGACTGTGCCACTGGCTGTTTCAATAGAGGCTATACAAACTCTGCAATATGGCAGCGTGATATTTGGGCGTTATGCTGATTATTTTGAGGCTAAAGTAGTCACTTTAGGTCGCCGTGATAGTAAAAATGTAGAAGTGTTATCAGGCTTAAACGAGGGTGAGCAATACGCTGCAGGCAATAGCTTTGTAGTTAAAGCGGAGCTTGGAAAAGCGGGAGCCAGCCATGACCATTAAGCCAGAAGACTTAAGCGCTGAAGAAGCTAAGGGTTTTTTTGAAAAGTTAATCGCGTTTGCAATTGGCCAGCGCTGGCTGGTAATGCTGGTGAGCTTGGCTATCGCAATATTGGGTGTTGTAAGTTATCAGCATTTGCCAATTGATGCGGTGCCTGATATTACCAATGTGCAAGTACAAATTAACTCAGTGGCACCTGGCTTCTCACCATTAGAAACCGAGCAGCGTATTACCTACCCAGTAGAAACGGCCATGGCAGGGTTGCCACATTTAGAAGAAACACGCTCAATTTCGCGTTATGGTTTATCGCAGGTGACAGTGGTGTTTAAAGAAGGCACCAATATTTATTTTGCGCGGCAATTGGTGGCGGAGCGCATTGCGCAAGCCAAAGAAAAGTTGCCCGCGGGTATCACACCAGAAATGGGCCCTACAGCCACTGGTTTGGGTGAAATCTTTATGTGGACAGTATCAAGCCAGCCAGGCGCACTCAAGCCAGATGGTAGCCCTTACACCGCAATGGATTTACGTGAGGTGCAAGATTGGATTATTAAGCCGCAATTACGTAATGTGCCTGGCGTTACCGAAATTAATACAGTTGGTGGTTACAGCAAACAATACCAAGTGGCGCCCAAATTAGATGCATTGGTAGATTACGGCTTAACGCTTGCTGATATTTTGAATGCGCTGGAAAAAAATACCAGCAACCAAGGTGCTGGCTATATTGAAAAATCGGGCGAACAGTACCTAATTCGCGTACCAGGGCAGCTAACAGTAAGCAATATAAATTCAGCCAAACTAATTAATGAGCTTGGCGATATTGTAGTGGCAACCCATGGCGGCACACCCGTGCGTATTTCAGATGTGGCGAATGTATCGGTAGCCAGCGATTTACGCTCAGGCGCAGCCACCATGAATGGTGAAGAAGTAGTGTTGGGCACGGTATTTATGCTAATGGGCGAAAATAGTCGCACGGTATCACAGGCGGTTGCAGCAAGACTTGCCGAAGTCAATAAAACACTGCCAGCGGGCATTACCGCTAACACTGTTTACGACCGCACTATTTTGATTAACAAAGCCATTAACACGGTTAAAAAGAATTTAATCGAAGGTGCGTTATTAGTCATTGCAATATTGTTTATATTTTTAGGCAATGTGCGTGCTGCCATTATTACCATGTGCGTGATTCCATTGGCTATGTTGATGACGTTTACAGGTATGGTTGGCAACAAAATCAGTGCTAATTTAATGAGCTTGGGCGCATTAGATTTTGGCATTATTATCGATGGTGCGGTGGTAATTGTAGAAAACGCAATGCGACGACTTGCGCACGCACAGAGTTTAGCTGGCCGCAATCTAACTAAACAAGAGAGATTCACAGAAGTTTTCTCTGCCGCCCGCGAGGCAAGGCGGCCGCTTATTTACGGCCAGCTCATTATTATGGCAGTGTATTTACCACTATTTGCGCTTACAGGTGTAGAAGGCAAAATGTTTCACCCTATGGCATTTACGGTGGTAATTGCTTTAATCGCTGCGATGATTATTTCGGTGACGTTTATACCTGCAGCTATTGCGATTTTTGTAACGGGCGGTGTGCAAGAAAAAGAAAATAAAGTGATGCAGTGGGCAAAAAAAATCTACACCCCCGTGCTAGATTGGACGCTCATCAATAAAGCCGCAGTACTCACCTTTGCAATAACAACGGTGGTGCTAAGTGGTTTGCTGTTAACGCGTATGGGTAGCGAGTTTGTGCCAAGTTTAGATGAAGGCGATATTGCTTTGCATGCATTGCGTATACCTGGCACCAGCCTAAGCCAAGCGGTCACAATGCAGCAAGAGCTTGAAAAAACCATTAAAAATTTTCCACAAATAGAAAAAGTGTATGCCAAGCTGGGCACAGCAGAAATCGCGACTGACCCAATGCCACCTAGTGTGGCAGATACCTTCTTAATTTTGAAACCAAGATCAGCATGGCCAGACCCAAGCTTAAGTAAAAATGCATTTATTACTCAGCTACAAGCCGCTGTAGCTAAAGTGCCAGGCAACAACTATGAGTTTACCCAGCCAATACAAATGCGTTTTAATGAGCTTATCTCTGGCGTACGCAGCGATATAGCAGTAAAAGTATTTGGTGACGATTTGCAAATGATGACCGAAACAGCTGAAAAAATTGCCGAAGTGTTAGAAAAAACCACAGGCAGTGCCGATGTAAAAGTAGAGCAAACCACAGGCTTGCCAATTTTAACAGTGAATATTGACCGTGAAAAAATCGCGCGTTTAGGCGTGAATATGGCAGATATTCAAGATGCAGTCAGTATTGCCATGAACGGTGCACAGGCAGGCGCTGTGTATGATGGCGATAGGCGTTTTGATATTGTAGTGCGTTTAGACGAAGCGCAACGGTTGGATACCACCATGCTTGAACGCTTGCCGATTAAACTTAACATTAACAATACTGCCACTTATATGCGCTTAAACGAGCTAGCCAGTTTAGATATTGCGCAAGGCGCTAATCAGTTTAGCCGCGCTAATGGCAAGCGTAATGTGGTCGTTACTGCTAACGTACGTAATCGCGATATTGGTTCTTTTGTGGCAGAGGCAAAAACCACCATTGCTGAAAACGTAGAAATACCTGCAGGTAATTGGGTAGAATGGGGCGGCACATTTAAACAATTGCAATCGGCCGCAAACCGCTTGCAAATTGTGATCCCGCTGGCTTTAGCAATTGTATTTATGTTGCTTTATGCCGCCATGAATAATGGACAATCAAAAATTTCTGGCAATTTTAAAGATGGTTTAATCGTATTCAGCGGCATACCGTTTGCGCTCACTGGCGGCGTTACTGCGCTTTGGCTCACAGGCATTCCACTTTCCATCTCGGCTGGCGTTGGTTTTATTGCGTTATCTGGCGTGGCAGTGCTAAATGGTTTGGTGATGATTACTTTCATTAATAATTTACGCCTAGAAGGCAAATCTATAAACGTGGCTGTACGCGAAGGCGCATTGACAAGGTTACGCCCCATTTTAATAACTGCTTTGGTTGCTTCATTTGGCTTTATACCAATGGCAATCGCCACAGGCGTGGGGGCAGAAGTGCAACGGCCATTGGCCACGGTGGTCATTGGTGGCGTTGTGTCGTCTACTTTGCTTACTTTGTTGGTGTTGCCATTGCTGTATACAATGGTGCACAAACAACGTAAATAACCCGCATAACAACTAAATAATGGAGTTTATTAAATGAAGAAATTAATCTGCTTACTGCTAATTTTGCCGTTAGCTTTTCTGGCAGCTTGCGGTAACAGCAGCAAAAAATACGCACCCATAGCACAAGGT
>JANMNC010000144.1:0-13013 GCA_031373695.1 Methylotenera sp.
TCACCAACTTAAAAAAACGCTGCATAAAAAAGGCTTGGCCACCACAGTGGGCGATGAGGGCGGCTTTGCACCAAACTTAGCTTCGAATGAAGATGCGATTAAACTAATTTTAGAGTCAATATCTGCCGCTGGTTACGAGCCTGGAAAAGATGTGTATTTGGGCTTAGATTGCGCCAGTACCGAGTTTTACAAAGATGGAAAATATCATTTAGAATCAGAAGGTTTGGCATTGTCATCAGCACAATTTAGCGATTATTTAGCCACATGGGTGGATAAATATCCAATTATTAGTATTGAAGATGGCATGGCCGAATTTGACTGGGATGGTTGGGATATTATTACCAAACGACTAGGTAAAACCACCCAATTGGTAGGCGATGATTTGTTTGTGACCAACGCTAAAATTTTACGCGAAGGTATTAAGCGCGGCGTAGCTAACTCTGTGTTGATTAAAGTCAATCAAATCGGCACCTTGACTGAGACTTTTCAAACCATTGAAACCGCTAAACGTGCAGGTTACACCGCTGTAATTTCTCACCGCTCTGGCGAAACTGAAGATACAACAATTGCCGATATTTCTGTGGCAACCAATGCGCTGCAAATTAAAACAGGCAGTTTATGCCGCAGTGAGCGCGTAGCAAAATATAACCAACTATTACGTATTGAAGAAGAGCTAGGTGATGCCACTAGTTATGCAGGTATGAGCGCTTTTTATCAACTGTTTAAATAATTCCAATTTACTAGAAATTTATCAGTGAAAGCCCTAACGCTTATATTTGTGATTTTAATTGCCTTGCTGCAGTACCCACTGTGGCTTGGCAAGGGCAGCTGGTTGCGAGTATGGAACGTTAACCAGCAAATTGCACAACAAAAAGACAAAAATAGCACATTAAAGCAGCGTAACGAAACACTGCAAGCCGAGGTGAAAGATTTAAAACAAGGCAATGCAGCAGTTGAAGAGCGTGCACGCACTGAGCTTGGCATGATTAAGCAAGATGAGGTGTTCTACCAAGTAATTGATCAACCACTACCTATGCAGCCTGCCAATCAATTGCCTGCAGCAGATGCGACGATACCAACCAATTCAAACAGTCAAAGCAATTCAAGCAGCACTGCTAAAACCACACCCTAGCTTTTAGTGATAACTTTTATTTAAAGTGTCGATGCGCCAAGTGGCTATATTGTTAAGTGGCTATGTTTTGAAGGCCCAGTTAACAAATCCGCTAGGTGCAAAAAAGCAAGTTAGCTTCTGCGTATTTAATCTAGGGTATAAGGTTGAGTTTTTAACACCAGAGTTGACTGGTTACAAAATAATTTTTCTTTAGTAGACTCTATTCTTAATTCGGCTAGCACATCAAAGTTACCAGCTAAATTGGAGGCGTAGCGCACAATTTGCCCAACTTCACTGTTAGCCTCATTAAGCACTTTATCACCAGCATTGGGGCAGCTTTCAAAAGCTAGCTCTGCCAGATACATGCGGCGTTTTACGCTGCCTAAGTAATGCGTACGCGCTACAATTTCTTGGCCGGTGTAACAGCCTTTTTTAAAATTAATACCATTTAAAATATCTAAATTAAGCATTTGCGGTACAAACTGCTCTTGCGTTTTTAAGCTGATGTCTGGCATGCCCGCCTGAATGTCTAGCCAATCCCAACAAGGTTTACCAACTAACTGGCAATTTTGCTTAAGCGCGTCAAATAACAATGACGCATTAGTTGCATCAGTAAAAATTTGAAATCGATGCTGGCCAGCTTTAGTAGGCAGTTTCAGTAATACACCATTTTCTAAGCTAGCTAATTCGTAATCTCGTGTGGGTATTTTTGCAAATAATGGCGCTAGTAAACTAGGTGTATCTGGCCCATTTAAGCCAAATTTAACGATGCTTTCAGAAACATCTTTAATGTTAACTTGGCTGCGCATAACATACATTTTAAGGCGCTTCATAATTGGTTCTAGTAGCTCGCGGTTAAGCTGTATATGCAAATGATTATGGTGTGAAAACGCCAGAAACAATGCCAGCATACGGCCTTTAGGCGTGCAATAAGCGCTAAAGTGAGCGTTACTGCCTGATAGCAGTTTTACATCATTAGTGACTTGACCCTGTAGAAAGCTAACGGCATCCGCACCATCAATTTCTAGCAAACCTAAGTGCGATAAATCACATAGTGTATTGCCGTTTGCTGTTGCTTGTAATTCGGCAGTTGGGTTGCCAAAGTGAATTACAGCACCGTTTTCAATAACAGTTGCTGCCGATGTGCTTGCAAGTATTAAACTAGATTGCCAAACAGAAGTAGTCATGCGAATTTTAGCCTTGTTAGTTTAAACTACAGATATGAGAAATAATTTACAGCAGCCCATTTATATCAAGCTTGAGCAGTCATCTTTATTAATTGGGTTAATAAGTATAGTTTCAATTGTTAGTTGTTTGATTATACTCAATATACCCATTGAAATATGGGTGCAAGTTTTATTGCTGATATTGGTTGTTGTAACGAGTACCTATTTTGTTTTGCGTGATGCGTTGAGATTGTTACCTTGGTCGTGGCAGACTATGCAAGTCAATAGTGGCGGTGAGTTAATGCTCACCAATAAACGTGGCCTACAATTTAAGCCAGCGTTAGCCGCAAGCTGTTTTATTCACGAGTATTTAATTATTTTAAATTTTAGCAGAGATGGCTTTAGATTAGCCCTAGCGCCAGTGATTTTGCTAAACCTAAATCTAAATCTAAACTTAAGCCTAAACCAAGTAAATTTTAACCAAGACGCAATAAGACAATTGCGCGTGTGGCTACGTTGGTTTAAACATCACAACGTATTAAAAACACAACAGCCAGAAATTACAATTGGCTAGCCGAGCGCTTTCTGCGTAAAGAATACTGACTAGACATATTACGAATTTCTTTAATTGGATGTTTAGGCAAATAAGCAGCTAAAAACAATAAGCCAGATAAGCCTGCCAATACCCATTTTAATTCAAATTTGGCTTTATCGCGGCGGGCAGCTGGTTGCGCTTTCATGGCAGAAAGTACAGCTTGCACACTGTCACCATTAACGTACTTAGCACTAATTTCTTTAGTGACTGATTGCAAATATTTCTCGTCTAACTTTGACAAAAATCGATCGCTAGTGCCACCAGCAACGCTATCGTTACGCGTACCGATATTAGACTCTGAAATTTGCGCAATGCCAGGTTGCATAGCAAAACTCTCGTTAGACCAATAGCCAATTACTTGATTGCTTTCGTCTAACTTAGGTATTGCCGTACCTTTTTCACTGCCAATGCCTACAAATAGCCAATCTTTACCGCCCTGAAAGCCAGTTAAATCGCGGGTATTAAAGGCATGTAATTTGGGTGTTTCTTCGCCATCGGTAAAATAAACCACCTGTGCGGTTTCTGGAAAACTACGAATGAGCCTAGCTAATGTGGCAATACCTTCACGAATACGACTATTGCCAGACCAGGCTGTGCGCCAATCTAGGTGATCAATGGTGTCTTCAATCGCGGCAAAGTTTTCGCACACCTCTATTGGCGTGTAAAGCGCTGCAACACTCACCCCAGCAAATAAACCAACACCTACCTGCGTACCACACGGCATTTCACCAATAATGCGATGCATTAAATATTGTTGATATTGCATGCGCGTTACTGGTTTGCCATTGATGCTCTCATCAACCACATTCATGCTTTGTGATATATCGGCTACTAACAAATAGCTGTAAATATTACGTTTAATGGGTACCGTTGGTTTAAAAAGCGCAACAATTAGCATTAGTAAAGCTAATGCTAGCAAGGTAATGTCGCGACGGTGGCGGAAATAACTGACAATATTTTTCATTTAATTAGCTTTTAGTGTGAGCGCGAATATTGTTTATTGTTGGCAACACCCTGTTTTAGGTTGGCTACGTTTAAGGTAAGGCCATTGTTAAGGTAAAGCCATTGTTAAGGTAAACCCACAGGAATATTACCCATAATTAAGCCTGGTGTATCTGATTCGCCAACCCCAGGCGTCGGTGTGCCAGGCAGCATGGTTAACAAGCGGTCAAGATTATGGCGGGCATCCCAATGACTATTATTGTTTCTCAACGATGATACGTATGCTGCTTTGGCTTGACGCAGCAAATACTCAGCTTCATCACGCACCGTATTATTGCTGCCATTAATAGCTAGCCCGCGTATAAAAAACATATTACCAATATTATAATTTATTGCCGATTTTTGATCGGCGTTGCCTTTTGGCAATGCTTGCGTGAACAGCAATGTAGCCTCTTTGTAGCGCTCTTTTTTAGCCAGATACAGCGCAGTTGCAAATTTAGCTTCAAAACTTTGCTGGTCTGTAACGGGTGTTTTACCTGTATTAACCGCTATATTAAAAGCATCAATTTGGCGAATACGATTAAACGTGTACAAACTTGCCAGCAAAGAAATAATGGTAAAGGCCAAAAAAGCCCAAGTCAGTTTTTTTACTGTTATCAATGATTTAAAACTAAATGGTTGATTATTTACTGCCATATTAACTACCTCGCCAAGTATTCACTTCTAAGTATTTTACGCCAAGCAATAAAGCAATCATCATGGCAGCAATCACAAAACATAAATTAGAAAAATCTTTACCTGGAATTTTCTCTAAATATTTAATAGCTTTTTTCTCTTTACGATTAATATCTTCAATGGCTAATTGCAAAGTTTTGGGGTCATCAGCCTCGTAAGCATTAAAAGGCGTTTTAAGTGTTTTGAAAAAATCATTTAGCTCAATTTGCGGTGGCAAAGGCTGGTCTTCTTGAGGTTTGTAATCCTTATCAAAAATACTGATACCACCAGGCTGGCGCAACACTATCCAATACAAACTTAAGTGCATGCGGTCAAACCAATCTTTAATTTTTTGCTGTGTGTTGGCATCCATTCGCCCAGCGCCATCTGATAACAAAATCACCACACGCGAGCCAGAATCGGGCACTTTATCAAATAATGCCGATGCTGATGTAAGCCCACTACCAATGTTAGTTTGAAAAAGAGCGTTACCAGCTGTGGCACGTACTGCGGCCACAATCGCCTCTTTATTTTCGGTCAATGGCAATACATACATGGCAGAGTTGCTAAAAGTAATCATACCCATCATATCGTTTTTGCGCGACTGCACAAATTGTGTAATTAAACGGCTGGCAGCAGCAGATTTAGTTTCCCCAGCCGAGCCAACTGTGCCTGAAAACGGGTCGTCCATACTGGCACTTCTGTCTAATACTAAGGTGATTTGCGCACCTACACCAATACGTTCTACTTGCTGCTGATTACTGTGTGGCGCACTAATACCAACGATAATAAATGCCAAGATAAATACAGCTAATATTTTTAAAATTAGCCCGATTAAGTCAGACAGCGGGTCTGCAGGCAGCATATCAAGCCAAGAATAGCTTTTGCTGTGCGCACGCTGAAATATCAACGGCAAAATAGCCAGCGGTAATAACCACAAAAACCAAGGATGCGAAAACGACATGGTTTACGCCTTAACTTTTGTAACTTTAGAATTTGTAACTTTGGAAATGGCTTCGGGAATTAACCCCCGCTCGCAGTCGCGGCAGCGACGACAAAATTGTGCTAGCCATTGAAGTGGTTCGTCACCAACATCTTGTTTAGCATTGGGCTCAAAAAATACTTGGCGCGATAAGCCAAAGAACTGATTGATCTCAGTTTCTATTACTTTAAAAGTAGGCTTCTTTGCTAAAAAATTGTCTAAATTGCCACTAAACAGGCTGTTACCAGCCGTTATATTAAGTGACTGATGCATGCTGCTAACCGCTTGCTGTATGCCTTCTTGCGTATTGGGCTGTTTACGTATTAAGCGGTAACTTTTTGCAAAAGGCCCGCCCATGCGTGGCAACCATGCATGCTTACCCAGCATGTATAGCAAGCCTAGTAAACTTAAGCCTAATATAGTTAGCAATATTTTTAAGCGTGTTTTTGCAGGCGCTTTATCGAGTAGCAGGGGGCCCCTAAAGCCTGTCATGTCGCCTTCAACTTTTACAGCACCAAAAATAGATAGCGGCGAAATAGCAAAATCCCAACTTGGCACGCGGTATTTAACAATTTGTTTACCTTTTGATTCGGTATTAATTAACCGTAAATACTCTTGCGGTAGTGAACCATGCTTGGCCACAACGTTATTGGTAAAGACTTGGTAGCTTAAATTGATATTGTGCAAAACAGCATCACCTGAATCTTCTTTGGTGTGAGAAATAGCACTTAAATCGATACCAATTAGCTGGCCTTTATAGCGACGTTCATAACCTACAATAGGCAATGATTCATCAATTAACACATAAGGCTTTTTAATAATTAATTGTACGTTTCGAGTTAAGACATCACCCACTGTATAGCCTACATTGCGTGCTGGTTCAACTATTTTAATACTAACAATACCGTCTTTAATGTCTGGTAAGTGCTCACTATCTACCGCTTTTGCGGTAAAAGTAACTAAGCTTAAAATTAAAGCAATTAAAAATTGATTCATTAAATTGTTCATAAAATTAAATATTCAAATAGAGGCTGTACAAATAGAGACTTTAAACATAAATTAGGCAGCTACAAACTGGTGAAAATAATCAGTAAGTGCATCAGCATCAAAATCACCTTCCACAAAAAATGGCGGCATATCAAATTGCATAAATATTTTATAAATCGCCTCACGGCGCGCTTCAAACGATGCAATAATTTTAGCGCGATAATCTTTGCGTAAAAATAAAGTACGTTTTGCGCCAGTTTCGGGGTCGGTTACAGCGGTAATGCCAAATTCTGGCAAATTTTTATATTCATCTGCATCCCATAAAACCACTGGCACAATATGGTGACGCGTTAAATTAGACAGCGCGCCTTCAAGTTGCTCTAGCGGCATATGAAAATCTGAAATCATGAATACCAGCGAGCGCTCACGTGGTAAATAGCGCCAAACATCGTTAATGCCACTGCCAGAAACCGCTTGTGGGTGATATTCTTTTAAACGCTCTGCTAGCTCTACCGCGCGCTGTGATTTAAACGATTGCGTACTAATCCAATCTTCGCGCACAACATCATCAAAACCTACAAATCCAAACGGGTCAGAATTTCGTGTAGCAGAGCGCGCGACAGATTCAGCAATTTCGGCAGCTTTGCGAATTTTTCGCTCTTTTGCGCCAAAATTCATGCTGCCAGATAAATCACAAATAACATAAACTGGTGTGGCGCTTTTTTGGTTAAACAGGCGTACATAAACCTGTTCCATTGGGTCGCGAAGGGTTTGGCGTAAATCGATACGGCGTGGATCTGGATAGTTAAGTAGTGATGTGTGACCTATAAACTCCATGCCCATACCGCGCTGTGTGCTGGCATGGCGACCAGGGTGGCGGCCACGATTGCGCCAACCGATGTGGTAGCTAAACTCTTTGATGTCTTCTATTGCCATTATTTTAAGTAACTCTTTTAAATTACTTAAGGCGCGGCAACAGCGTTAATAATATTGCTTAACATCTCACGCGCAATTTCTGTGCGACGCATTTCATACACTGGGCTAAACACAATTCTGTGCGCAACAGTTGCGTGAAAAACAGCATGAATATCTTCTGGCGTAATAGCTGTGCGCTCGTTAAGCCAAGCATTCACACGGGCAGCACGCAACATCATACTCATACCGCGCGGGCTAGCGCCTGCAAGTACTAAGCGATTCATATCAACGTTGGTTACTTTTACACCGTAATCTGTCGGCTTACGTGTTGCTTTCCACAAATTAAGCGCATACTTCTCAAGCGTTTTAGAAGCCTCAACGCTTTTTTGAATTACACTCGAAAATCCATTTAGCTCATCAAACTTTAATACGTCCGGTTTTACCGTATCAATCAGCGCATCAGCGTTGTGAAAGCGTGTATCGAACATTAAGTCAGACATAATTGCGTCGTCATCAGGCACAATAATTGGAATTTCCATCATAAAACGGTCGCGCGCAGCCGATGGAATTTCAAATGTTTCTTCACGCTCTACTTGGTTGCGGTCGGCAAACACAATCATGTGTGGAAAAACATGCTCTTTATTAAATGCAGATAAAGTACGTTCTGCCATCACACGCAATAACAATGAGTGCACTTGGGGACGGGCGCGGTTAATCTCATTAAAGAAAAACACCGATAAATTCTCGCCCGACATCAACAATGGGCCAGCACTAACATGTGGTTTGCCATCTTCACCCAAATAGGTGTGATACACCAAATCATTAGGCATCAAATCGATAGTGCCCTCAATACGCTGATAACCGCCGCCAATACCACGCGTAAAAGCACGTAGCAAAGTTGTTTTACCTACACCAACATCACCTTCAAGCAACACATGTCCACGCGCAAAAATGGCAGTGGTAATTAAACGCACAGGGCCATCTTGGCCGACCACCACTTTGTTGACTTCAGTTTCTAAAGTTAGCGCATGTTGACGCCAATCGGCCAGTAGATGGTCGCTCATTGAGATTTCCTTAAAAAATCGTTAGTTTTAAGTTGTTGAGTTAAATGTAATTTATAGATTATTACAAATTTATCAAATGCAATTAGCTCATATTAAATGAATATTATTAACCTGTATACAGGTTTGTATAGTTTGCTGTAACAATTTAAGTTTAATTGAGTTGTTACTTTTAATTAAGCAAATAAAGCATGAATTGTGTAGAGCTGTCATATAGATTTTT
Organism: Methylotenera sp.; assembly: GCA_031373695.1. Classification (GTDB taxonomy): domain Bacteria; phylum Pseudomonadota; class Gammaproteobacteria; order Burkholderiales; family Methylophilaceae; genus Methylotenera_A. The sequence goes on from JANMNC010000144.1 coordinate 8,697, forward strand.
AGAGCATATTTTGGCGTAATTGGTGTTGGTTGGTTAATTTGATGACATGTACGCAAGCATTGACTGCTACGCAATATAAATTTTACAATCAATAGAATAAAGAATTCATCAAAAAATCGGGATTAGTTTGTTAACTTTGAAAGAGGTTTAAGGCCAAGTACCCAGAAGAAACCAAATTATTAAGAGAGCCTAATGCTAACTCAAGAACAAATACAAAAATTTCACCACGATGGTTTTCTGTTGATTAAAGATGTTTTTACCTCTGATGAAATTGAGAGTCTTAGGCGTTACACCGAGACTGTTTATCTTACAAATAGCCCATATCCGGGCGATACTGATTGCGCTCCTGGCAATGCCTCGCTGCGGGCGAATTTCTTATCTAGGTACCCTCAATATATTTGGTTGCTAAGGCATGACGGATTCATTTCAATACTCAAATCAATCTTAGAAGACGATTTTGTTTTCTTACCAGAGATGGCCTTGCAGGCATCTGGCTATGGTAGATGGCACAAAGACACCTCATCACAAGAAGCTCATGGGCACTTATTTCATTATGAGCCAGACTTTTTAATGATTGAAGCTGCAATATATCTGCAACCTAATGATGAAACTGGTGGTGGTTTAGATGTAGTGCCAGGCTCACATACTAAGCCAGACATGCAATCTATAAAGTTAAGTTTATTCAAACGAATTCTCAGAAGGTTAGGTCTGTATAAGTCACCTGATCGTAATGGCTACAGTATTCCCAATAATGAGGGAGATTTGGTACTTTTTGATTTTCGCATCGATCATCAAGCAACTCAGCCAGTAAAAGCTATAAAGAAAACCAAGTACGCTATGTTTTTTGCATGCAGTAAAAATAACCGCCACGTTTCAGAGTACATAAGATTCATTCGCAGTCGCAAAGGCTATGACTACTTAAATGATGATCCTATTTACTCTGAAGAGCTAATTAAGCTAGCTGAGGAGGAATGTCTATCGCTCCCATTGAGTTAACCAAAGATTTCCCAATCGGATTCGCAAACTAATGTAGTTAGACTGATCTGATACCATTTCTAAAGATGTGCTTATGGTTACTAAAAATTGTTAATGTTTAATAAGTTGTTAGATAGTACTTTCGTAAAATCAAATTTACAGCGAAAATACTATTATTAATAAATAATTACCTAAAAGTACAAATTAAATGCAAAAACAACCAAGCTTTACTAAAGAAGAATTACTAAAATGCGGTAGAGGTGAAATGTTTGGCGCAGGTAATGCGCAGTTGCCATTGCCACCCATGTTAATGTTTGATCGCATTGTAAAAATTAGCGAAGGTGATGGCAAATATGGTAACGGTCAAATTATTGCCGAGCTAGATATTACGCCAGATTTATGGTTTTTTGACTGCCATTTTACGGGTGACCCCGTGATGCCAGGTTGTTTAGGCCTAGATGCAATGTGGCAATTGGTGGGCTTTTATTTAGGCTGGATGGGTGGGCCAGGCAAGGGTCGTGCATTAGGCGCGGGCGAGGTTAAGTTTAGTGGCCAAGTCTTACCAACGGCTAAAATGGCTACTTATACCATTGATTTAAAACGCGTTATTATGCGCAAGCTAGTAATGGGTATTGCAGATGCCACGATGACACTAGATGGTCGCGAGATTTATGTGGCCAACGATCTGCGTGTGGGCTTATTTACGCGCACAGATAACTTTTAAAAATTAAGCTAGGGGAGCACGCCATGAGACGTGTTGTAATCACAGGTCTTGGTATCGTATCAAGCCTTGGTAATAATCAATCAGAAGTTTTAGAAAGCTTACAACTTGGCCGATCTGGAATTACTTTTCAGCCCGAGTATGCCGAGCGCGGTATGCGATCGCATGTGGCTGGTAGCATAAAAAACCTTAATCTAGAAGAATTAATTGATAGAAAATTAATGCGTTTTATGGCCAAAGGTCATGCTTATGCTTGGCTTGCTATGCAAGAGGCCATTAATGATGCGCAATTGCCAGAGGATTTGGTTTCAAATGTGCGTACTGGCTTGATTGTGGGCGCTGGTGGCACCTCTACAGAAAGCATGTTAGAGGGAACCAATACGCTGGCTGAAAAAGGTATTCGTCGCGTAGGCCCATATATGGTGACTAAAACCATGTCTAGCGGTATTGCTGCATGTTTGGCTACTGGCGCTAAAATTAAAGGCGTTAACTATGGTATTAGCTCGGCTTGTTCTACTAGTGCACATTGTATTGGTGCAGGTGTTGAGCAAATTCAATTAGGCAAACAAGACATTGTATTTGCTGGCGGTGGCGAAGAAGAACACTGGACAATGAGCTATTTATTTGATGCCATGGGCGCACTGAGCAGTAAATATAACGATACTCCCGAGAAAGCCAGCCGTACCTATGATGCAAACCGCGATGGTTTTGTAATTTCTGGCGGCGGCGGTATTGTGGTGCTTGAAGAGTACGAGCATGCCAAAGCCCGCGGTGCAAAAATCTATGCTGAAGTAGTAGGCTACGGTGCAACATCAGATGGCTATGATATGGTTGCGCCAAGCGGTGAGGGCGCAGAGCGTTGCATGAAGTTAGCGCTACAGGGCCATAATGGTGAAACAATTACTGATGTCGATTACATTAATACTCATGGCACCAGCACGCCTGTGGGTGACAGTAAAGAGCTAGGCGCAATTCGTGCAGTATTTGGCGATGTAAACGCAGTTGGTATTTATGGCAAAGTGCCTCACATTGCTTCTACCAAATCGCTGTCTGGTCATGCACTAGGAGCAGCAGGTGTAAATGAAGCCATCTATACCTTAATTATGATGAAAAATAATTTTATTGCAGCTTCGGCCAATATTGAGACTTTAGATCCTGCTGCAGAGGGCTTACCTATTGCCTCTACGCGTATCGATAATGTGAAAATCATTACAGCGTTATCTAATAGTTTTGGTTTTGGTGGCACCAATGCAACCTTAACTTTATCAACCAAATACTTATAAGCTGCGTTACTAAATTATTAATTCTTTCAATTATTAATTTTTAAAAAGTGGCCGAATAATGAAAATCAAATTAGTTACGCTGATATTAACTTTACTATCATTGGTTGGTTGCGCCACCATGATGGGCGAGCGTACAGTAAACGTCACTGGCGACCAAATCGCCCAAAAATTGAACGAAAAACTGGCGTTACCCATCTCGCTACTAAAAGTGTTTGATGTTAATTTATCTAACTCATTAGTTACTTTTGACAAAGTCACTGGCCGCATGACAACGACAATGGATACAAAGCTCAGCAGCCAGTTACTCGATAAAAGCTTGGTGGGCAAGTTAGGTATTTCTGGCAAGCTGCGTTTCGATGCTGCAACAAGTGCTGTGGTGCTAGACGAGCCGAAAATTGAAAACATCAACTTTGATGGCACCAACGGACAATTTAACGACCTATTTAACGCCTTAGCCAAAACTGTGGGTGGCGAAATGTTGAATGGCTTAACGCTTTACACCGTTAAGCCAGGAGATTTAAACTTTGGCGGCACCAGTTATAGCCCAAAAGGTATGGTGGTTACTGATAATGGCTTGCAGTTAACGTTAAGCCCGAAAAATTAAAAAACAGTGTTGATTTGAAAAGACAAAATAAGCCTATAAAAATATTTTTGTATTGACTAGCCCAAACAGACTATATACTTTTTAGCCACCTCAAAAGTATGATTAATTCTATCCAGCAACCCATTTGGAGTAGATGTGATTAAAAAGATAGTTTTTTATGTGTTATCTAAATTTGTAAAACTCAATATTATTGAGACGCATACTTTAAACCCCAATTGGATTGACAAAGGCTCGACCGTTTTAGATTTGGGTGCAAATCATGGTGCTTTTAGTCTGTATTTAAATAATCACTTTAACTGTAATTGTTATTTGGTTGAAGCTAATTCAGTACTTGTTAATGAACTGCAACAAAATACTAATTTCACAGTTTTACATGCGGCAGCAACTGGCAAATCTGGACCAGTAACTTTTAATGTGGCTGAAGTTGACGATGCATCTACACTCAACAGTGATAGCAACTTGTCGATCAAATCATCAATGACTGTAGATGGCCTTAATTACGCCTCTATTTTAAAACAATTTAATATTCAATCAGTAGACGTGCTAAAAATCGATATTGAAGGGGCAGAGATTGATTTTATTGAAGGTATGACAGACGAAGAGTTGTTAAAAATAAAGCAAGTTACCATTGAGTTTCACGATCAGATGAAATACTACCCTTACCAAAATACAGAGCGCACAGTAAAAAGATTGTTAGGCTTAGGCTTTAGCAATATGTCGATGATTCATAATAC
>JANMNC010000182.1:0-4518 GCA_031373695.1 Methylotenera sp.
GTATTACCAAGGCTATCTTTGTGCGCTAAATTACCTTGTAACACGTAGGTGATAATCTCCATATCATTGTGTGAATGCATGCCAAAGCCTTTGGCTGGCGCAATTACATCTTCGTTAATTACACGCAATACCGAGTAACCCATCCATTGTGGATCGTAATAATTGCTAAACGAAAACGAATGATAACTATCTAGCCAGCCGCGATTAGCATGGCCGCGCTCATTGGATTTTCTGATTTGCATGCGCGTAATCTCCATCAATATTAGACCAGTTTACTATAAATATAAAATATTCATATTAGTTTTAAACTTAACAATGTTATATGTGGTTAAATTATTATTAATCAAGTTTTAATCTTACTTTTTATTAAAGAGAAACAGATGACACAAGATCAATTACCTCGCGAATTTGAGCCGCTTAACAAAATTGCCATCACCGCCATGCTGTGGCTAAACGGCTTTGCGCATATTGTTATTGGTTTAGCGCTAGCCACCTCGGTCATTATGTTTACTTGGCTATTTTTTAACGATGTTAAAGAAGCAGCTTATGCGCATAATTTGGTGCACGGGTTTTTGCATGCGCTGGGCACACTTATGTTGCTGTGGTCTATCTCGGCATTAATCTCAGCAGAAATACGTTATTTAAACGGTAGTAAACTTTCTGTAGAAATCTTTATCGAAGTGGTACTGGTGTTATTTTTACGCAAATTAATTGTAATGCCCGTGCAAGATGCCACACCAACTTTATCTGAAATTGGTATGTGGGTGGGCGGCGCATTTGTACTGGGCTTGGTTTATGTCATGGTGCGCTGGGCCGATAAATTAAATAATAACTCGCAATAAACCCTTTTTTAACAACAAAAAATCTATGCAAACAATTACTAACGCTATCATTGGCGCTGCTTCTAGCGTTATTTTGGGTAAACCACAACAAATAAAACTTAGCCTAACTTGTTTGCTAGCTGGTGGCCATTTATTAATAGAAGATTTGCCAGGCATGGGTAAAACCACTCTCGCGCATACTTTAGCGCAGGTGTTAGGTTTAGAGTTTAGGCGCACCCAATTTACCAGCGATTTATTGCCTGCCGACATTGTAGGTGTATCGGTTTACGATAGAGCAAGCTCAGCTTTTCAATTTCATGCTGGTCCCATTTTTACCAATGTATTATTAGCCGATGAAATTAATCGTGCCACACCTAAAACGCAAAGCGCTTTACTAGAAGCAATGGAAGAACAGCAAGTGACTATTGATGGCGATACACACGCCCTACCAAACCCGTTTTTTGTCATCGCTACACAAAACCCCAAGCACCACATTGGTACATTCGCATTGCCAGAGTCACAGCTCGATCGTTTTTTAATGCGCATTACGCTGGGCTATCCAGATACCTCATCAGAGCGGGCTTTGCTTAAAAACCAAGGCGGACGTGCTTTTGCTAGCCAAGTGCAAGCAGTTTGTGACGCAGAAACCTTGCTGCAATTGCAACAAAAAGTACACAGCATTCACGTATCTGATGCGTTGCTAGATTATCTGCAAGCTTTAATTCAATACACTCGCACACAATTTAGTATAGGGCTTTCGCCGCGCGCAGGGCTTGGCTTACGGCAATGTGCACAAGCGTGGGCACTGTTAGAAAATCGTGATTTTGTGATACCAGAAGATATACAAGCTGTATTGCCTAGTGTTGTTACGCATCGTTTGCAAGCTGAAAATAATAGCAATGTTGCCAAGCAAATACTGGATAACGTTAGCATTAGCTAACACATCGGCTAATTTAAACTGATATATTTAACACTTGAATACGCTTTAAAATAGTGATGTCTGCAAAGCTTTGGCCATTAACTTTTTGGAAACTGTCTTTCTGGCAACAATGGTTTCGCGTATCTAAAACCAGCAATAATATCGCCAGCCTAAATCCTAGGCAAATCTATATTTTACCAACGCGCTGGGGTTTGCTATATGCCGTTATGTTAATTGCTTTGCTGGTAGGCTCTATAAATTACTCATTAAGTTTAGGCTATTACGTCACGTTTTTACTAGCATCTCTAGGCAACATCGCCATGTTGCATACTTGGCGCAACTTAGTGCACATGCAAGTAGAGGTGTTAAATGCTCAACCAGTATTTGCAGGCGATACGGCCGAAGTTACGATAAAGATAATTGAAACAAAAAACCGTGCACGTTATGTAGTTGCAGCACATTTTGTTAACAATGCAGAAGTCATACAAGATGTTCCAGCCAATGGTGTGAGCTTATTTTCACTACCTTTAGATACCAATAAACGCGGCTACATGACGGTGCCGCGCATCACACTTTATACTGAGTTTCCCTTAAGTTTATTAAACGCTTGGGCAGTAGTAGAAAACCCGTTTCAAGTATTGGTTTATGCAAAACCTAGCCAAAATTATGTACTAGCACCCATGATTAACGATGCAAATGCACAGGGCAGCCATCAATCTATCGCAGGGGATGATGATTTTATAGGCCATAAAACCTATCAAATCGGCGACTCACCCAGCCGTGTAGATTGGAAAGCCTCTAGCCGCGGCATAGGCATGTATACCAAGCAATACGGCGGCGCCGGGCAAAGCACATTGTGGTTAGATTGGGCTGAAACTCAAGGTTTAGATTTTGAAGCACGCGTTTCACTGCTAACGCGTTGGGTAATTGATGCGCATCAGGCACAGCAAAATTATGGCCTAAAGCTAGCCACCACTGTAATACAGCCCAATAATAGCCAAGCGCATTACCACCAAGCACTAACTGCATTGGCGCTGTTATCGTGAGCCCAAAACTATCTTCACAGCACCTAAAATGGCTGCTCATCACCTTAGCCGTGGTGCTAGCAACGCATGCGACTAATCTGCCAATTTGGGTTATTGCAACATGCGCAAGTTTTGGTGTGTGGCGTTTTTATCTAGATAAAAAACAATGGCCTATGCCAAAATTTTGGATTTTGCTACTAATTACGCTGTTGATGTGTGCGGGTATTGCATTAACATTTAGAGGTTTTTTTGGCCGCGACGCCTCACTAAGCTTATTGGTAGTGATGATGTCGCTTAAACTGCTTGAAACAAAAACGCTACGCGATTATATGTTGGTGATTATATTGGCGTATTTTTTAGTGGGTAACTTGTTTTTATTCAACCAAACCATTGCTACGTTTGCCCTGAGTTTAGCGCCTTTGTTATTACTTACAGCCACGCTTATTAACGTCAGCCTTAAACCCAGCAATAACCAAAAGTCATTATTTGCAATTAAGCTGGCGGGCAAATTATTATTGCAGGCAGTGCCAGTCATGTTGATATTGTTCATTTTATTTCCACGTATTCCTGGCCCTTTATGGGGTGTGCCGCAAGATGCTACCAGCGGCATGAGTGGCTTAAGTGATTCATTGGCATTTGGCAATATTAGCAACCTAACCAAAAACAGCGCAATTGCCTTTAGGGTGCAATTTAAAGGCCCCATACCTGCCAATAACCTGTTGTATTGGCGCGGCCCAGTATTGTGGCACCAAGAAAATCGCAATTGGTTGATGAGCAGCCCAGACATTGGTTTGCAGCAAGAAAATTTAAGTGTAGAAGGCACGGCAATTCAATACACAGTGACGCTAGAGCCACATAATCGCTTATGGATGTTAATGCTAGATATGCCAACACTCGTGCCCGCTAACGCCAAGCTTACTCACGATTATCAAGTGGTTGCCAACAGCCCTGTGCGCACCCGCATGCGTTACGATGCGGCATCTTTTGCCAACTATAAACTTGGCACCACGCTTAATGAGCGTGAACGCATCATGACATTACAAATTACCGAAGGTGAAAATGCCCGCACAAAAGCATTAGCAAGTACTTGGGCTAATTTAGCGCCTGCAGACATTGTACAAAAAGCTTTAACCATGTATCGCCAACAGCCTTTTGTTTACACCTTAAGGCCACCTATTTTAAATGACGACCCTGTAGATGATTTTTTGTTTAATACCAAAAAAGGCTTTTGCGAGCACTATGCCACTAGCTTTGTGTACTTAATGCGCGCGGCTGGCGTGCCAGCGCGTATTGTTACAGGCTACCAAGGTGGTGAGCTTAACCCCAACGGCAATTATTTAATTGTGCGCCAATCAGATGCACACGCTTGGGCCGAAGTGTGGCTAGAAAACCAGGGCTGGGTTCGGGTAGACCCAACCGCAGCCGTTTCGCCAGAACGTATCGAGCAAGGCATTAGTGCCGCTATAGAAGATAGTGACGAATTACCCATTATGTCGCGCCGTGATTACCCATTATTGCGTAAAGCTTTTTTAAATTGGGATAGTGTAAATAACGGCTGGAACCAATGGGTGCTGGGTTACGATGATAAAAAACAACTAGAGTTTTTAAAAAAATTAAGCGGTAAAAACTTTAGCCTACAAGATTTGGTTGTTGGCATGATTAGCGCAATTGCGTTAGTGATGGCGGTTACCACTTACTTTTTAATTAAAAAAACTAAAATTAAACTTAAGCCAGCGCAACAGCTTTATGCAGA
>JANMNC010000107.1:0-43224 GCA_031373695.1 Methylotenera sp.
GCGGGTTTTTTTATACATAAGCAGAATTAAGCTTGAAATGCGCTGTACGATCAAATCGATCTAGCAGTTAATTAATTGCATTGTTTTGATTCATGCAGTGTATGCTGAACTAGTTGTTGAGTTAATAGTGTATCCGCAGCCAATCATTAATATTTAAGTTCAACATTATCTGTGCGCTAGCGTACATTACATTTTGTTTAGTCACTTTAAAATCATCTCATGCCTAATATAATTATTTAGCAAAAAGTTTTTTATCAATTGCTTAATAATTTATAGATGGAGTTTTACGCAATAATTAACTTCTAACATAGTGAATAAAAGGGCATAAATTGACAGAAGATCACAATGTTTTAAAAGAACATCGCAGGTTAAATGCTCTGCATAAGCTTAAGGTGCTAGATTCTCCGTTTGAGACAATATTTGATAGCGTGACTCGGCTGCTAAGTGATGTTTGCGGCACACCCATGGCGCTAATCACATTGGTGGATGACAACAGAAATTGGTTTAAGGCGAACGTGGGCTTAGAAAATATTTTAGAAACCCCGCGTCAAACATCTTTCTGCAACCATACAATTGAAACTGAAACGTTATTAGAAATTAACGATGCCACGCAAGATGAGCGTTTTTGGGATAACCCACTGGTAATTGGAAATCCTGAAATTAGATTTTATTGTGGTGTGCCCATTACATTGCCTATGGGCGAAAATATTGGCGCAATTTGCGTATTAGATACAAAGCCAAACTATTTAAACGAATGCCAACGTAAAACGATTGTTGGCCTAGCAAAACTAGTTTCACAATTATTGGTGTTGCGAGAAATCAATCTTAAACGAAGTGAGCCTGGTCAATAATTCATTTATTTAAATTGTAGATTAATTTGTAGTAGATAAACCTTTAACTAATGGCCGCTAATGATAGCGGCCTTTTTTAATTGTAAGTTTTATTGTAAGTATGTGCACCAAAATATATTTATCATGCACTTAAGTTGTGCGAAAGCGTTAATAACACTGTAATAAAGTATCAATTATTATGCTTTGATAGTTGCCACTAGCACCTGTATAAAAGGCCCCAAGCCATATCGGGCAAAAGAGAGTAAAGTTGGAATATTAATTGCTAGTTAATATTTATGGCATGTTGTTTGTACTAACACTCTGATATTAATCAGTAATAGTTGCAAATAGGGAATCATAATGACAAAGCATTATTTGACTGCACTATACGCATTACTCTATACATTACTTTCGCTTTTGTGTGTGGTTGGCAGTGCTTCAGCGTTACCCGCTGATGAAATGGTGCGTGAGCTTAGTCATAGTGTGTTGCGTGTTAAAGTGAAGTTGCCTAATGGAAACTTAGGTTTGGGCTCAGCTGTTGTAATTTCTAAAAATCAAGTAATCACCAATTGCCATGTAGTAAGCGAGGCGACTAATATTGAGGTGATTGTTAATGGCGAACCTCATGCGGCCAGCGCAATTAAAGCAGATTGGCATCATGACTTATGCATGCTAACAGTTGAAAACTTAGTTGTACCTGTTGTGAAGTTTGGCGCAAGCAAAACTCTTCAATACGAAGAATCTCTATTTACTATCGGTTATCCAGACGAAACCAAAGTACCTGTAACTACTTTTGGTGTAGTGAAAGGCTTGTTTCCAATGGATGATAGTTTAATTATTCGTGCTAGTAGTGCGTTTAGATTAGGCGCTAGTGGTGGTGGCGCATTTGATGATGCAGGCAATTTAGTGGGGATAATCACACTAAAAAGCCGTGGTGATATTGCTTATTACTATTTTATGCCAGTTGAGTGGGTGCAAGCGCTGGCTAGCAAACCGGCTCAATCGTTAGGCGTTAAAAGCGAAAAACCTTTTTGGGCAATGGATGCAAAACAGCGGCCATATTTTATGCAGGTAGTAAAACCCTATTTAACAAAAGAGTGGGGTACGCTAATTAAAGTGGCTACACAATGGGTGAAAATTGAGCCAAATACGGCAGAATCTTGGTTCTATTTGGCTTCTGCAGAATATGCAATTAAAGATTATGACAATGCTAAACAGCATTTTAAAAAAGTTTTAACGCTTAATCATCAACACACTGGCGCAATTGATTATTTGGATAAGCTTGTAGAAAAAACAGCAAAAACCAATATAGCTTTGAATGATGTAGCCTTGCAACATTAAAGCTAAACTTAAATTATTCTGCAACTTGATGTGAATGATTAAATGGTGTGATTGTAGTATTAAGCGATTTAAGATAGCGATATAAAACACGTGTTTCAAGCAAGTTCCATACGCGCAACATGGCTTCAATAGTATCAAATGGTTTAGTTAAAAAGTCTTTTGCACCCAATGCTAAGGCTTTTCTTTTAGCTGCTATCGTGGCATCTGCCGTAATCACTAATACGGGCAAGTACTCATCTTTAGGAATATGACGGGACAGCATCTCTAAAACGGCATAGCCATCAAGTTCTGGCATCATTAAATCCAGTAAGATTAAATCTGGCTCAAACGCTTTAAATAGATCTAGCGCGCGCGTTGAATCTGCTGTGCTAATAACTTGATGAAAGCCTTCGCGAGAAAGTAAATCTTCTAGCAACCTTAGATTGGCCTCTGCATCATCAATAACTAAAATCTTGGCATTTAATATTTCAGCTTCATTCATTTTTTGTTCTAGCTCTCTATAAGATCTCTTACTTTTTTACTAAATACGGCAACGTTTAAAGGTTTTGTCATGTAACACGCGGCACCCGCACTCTTTAAGCGAGCTAAGGTTTCAGGCAGTGCATCAGCGCTTAGTATCATAATTGGAATATTGCGATAGTTGGCGTCTGATTTAATATAATTGACTAAGCTTTCACCAGAGCCATCTGGTAGATTTAAATCAATAAGTAACAGTGATGGTGTAAATTCCGTTAAATATTGTTTTGCATCTTTGATAGTTGTTACACAGTTAATACGTAAATCATATTGACGCTGTATGATTGCTTCTACCAGCGCACGGTTGCTTATATTGTCTTCTACGTAAAGTATAAAGTGTTTATTACTAAGTGCTGTATGCTGTTTACTATCGGTTATTTGAGTCAATTCGTTCGATTCTACACTTGGCTCGCATGCGTCAATTTCTATCCAGAATAAGCTTTTGCCATCTGCCACATGAATGCTGCCGTTCATTGCCAGCATAATTTGTTTAGATAGTGCTAGCCCAAGGCCTGTACCCTCTACTTTTGTTTGCTCAGCACCTAGTCGATCAAACGGAGTGAATAATCGTTCTTTTAATTTAGCTGGAATACCAGCGCCGCTGTCTTGTACTTCAATGATAATTTTGCTGTGGTGATGGTATGCTTTTAACACTACAGTTGAATTTGCTGGACCGTATTTAAACGCGTTTGATAGAAGGTTAAGCACAACTTGTAGTAATTTTTGTCGGTTGGCTTTAGCCCACAAATCAGAAGATATTTCACTTTTAATCTCAATATCTCGAATCTTTCCTATAGGTGCAATATAAGAGGTTGCTTCGTTTAGCAAAGTATTGACCGCGATTGGTTTTAACTCTAATGTAATTTCTTCTGATTCGAATCTAGAAGTTTCTAACACCTCATCTATAAGCTTAAGTAAATGCTGCCCAGCACCTAAAATATGCGTTACGCTATCCTGTTGTTTTCCTTGTGGTAAATCTTGTTCTAGCAATTGAGCAAATCCTAAAATAGCATTGAGCGGTGTTCTAAGTTCATGGCTGGTTCTTGATAAAAACATACTCTTTGAGGCGCTAGCCTCTTCTGCCTCACGTTTGGCCTGTATCGAGTCGCTAATGTTTTTTGCTAGCAATTCCGATGCATGGTCAAGTTCTTCTGATAGTTGACCCAGCTCATCCCTGCTGCTCGAGGGTAAATCTAGCTTTTCTGCCTTAGCAAGGTGTGCAGCCGAATCTCTTAATAATCGCACGCGCTTTACGATGGTGCGTGAGAAAATCCATACAGCTAATACAGAGCCGATAATGCCAGTAACAGCCGCAACTAAGGTGATAATAATGTGCCGTTGACGTTGGTTAACGACGTCTTGCTGATCCTTGGCGACTAAAATTGCTTCTTCTGCATTTAAGCGCTCAATTTCAACTCTTAACTTATCTAACGTGTTAACTTGTGATTTGAATTTTGTAATTAAATCGTTAGAAGCGATAGTGGATTCGTACGTAGAAAGAATCCTCAAGTCTTGCAAGTTTTGTTCAACTAAAGGGTTTATTTTGGCAAGGCGTTTTTTTTGCCCTTCACTGTCCAGCTGATTTTCTAACTCATTTAATAAAACGGGTAAACTTTTTTCAACCAGAAAAAAAATATCTAAAAAATGCTTATTTCCTGTCAATAGATAGTCTCTAACACCTGTAGATGCTTCAATTAAAAGCGTATGTACTTTTTGAATATCGCGTTGGTTTTGCAGGGCAAGCCGCAGCTTATTTTCAAGCTGAGTAGACTCTTGCTCTCTTAAATATAAAGAGCCAAGCGAAGCTAATAAAACCAATAGCGGCAAAGCAATAACACAAACACCTTTTATGCCTAAAGGTAAATTTTGCCATGTTTGCGCTACCCAGTTAATTGGGTGTAATGAATGGACTTTAACAACTTGTGTTTTTTTTATCATCGCTAGTTTAATGCTTAAAATTTATATTTGATGATGAATATCAATAAACATATTTATGAGGGCTTATATCCAAGTTCAACAGCTTTTACCGCTGCTTGAGTTCTATCTTTTACACCCAGTTTATTTAAAATGCGCTCAACATGAATTTTAGCTGTGCCAGGCGCTATACTCAGCTTAACACCGAGTTCATTATTCGTTAGTCCAGATGGTAAAAGCGCGAAAATTTCACGCTCTCTTGGGGTAAGCGCTTCTAGAATCGCCTGGTCGCCTTCACTACGTACAGGGCCTTGATGCTGCGATATAGCCAATCCAACTAATCCTGCTAACGCTTGCAAGGTTTCAACTTCTGCCGATTCCAAAGTAAGTTTTTTGCCAGAAAGTGCAATAACACCTTTACTGTGTTTCGCCAATGCGATTGGAATCAGGCATTCAGCATAACTAACGTCGCTATGCGTCCACAATGGCGAACCTTTGTTTTGATATAGAGTAAATTTAGCTGGGTTTTTAAGCATCATAGCCAATATACCCATCATGGGAATTCTTGCCCCTACAGGTAACGTTTGACCTATCTGATTATACACAACCAGTTTGCCTGAATTTTCTATGGCTAATACAGCGTGTTGTGCCGAAATTAAAGTGCAAAGCGAATGCAGTAGGCTGGTAGACGTGCTTATACCCCAACCATGCTCAAAAAGATGGTGGCCAAAATTAAGATAAAGCCGCAAATGTGTATCATTGGCCTGCGAATGTTTAAGGCTTTCCCTAAGTGCGCGGGCGCTTGTAGGTTGATTAAAATTGCTAGATTTGGCGTTTGGCATATGCCAAATAGTATATACCGTTCTACCTATTTCGGTAGACTTTTACTTTTTTTAATCGTACATAATACGTTTCATCAAAAAGGCATTAAAACTGAAACTTAATATTATTAAAGGATTAAAAAATGAAAAGTTTAAATTTAGCAGTCATCGTTTCTTCAGCAATTTTATTATTATCTGGTGTTGCGCAAGCTGGTGATGCTTATGAAAAAAATCAAAACAACCTAAACTTTATTTCTAAACGTCCTCATCAGCCTCTTCCAGACAGGGCTCACGAAAAAGAGAAAGAATTTGAAGGAGCAACGTTAGAGCGTGATGAAGTTACCGAAAATGAGCGTGCTTCAATAAGAAATCTACATATATTACGTATGAACCAAATTTCTAGACGCTCATATTAATGAATGTAATTGTGTATTTATAGTCAATTACGGCAAGGTTTGTTGGATTTACGGCTCTATTTTCAACACCAGCTCTTAAACAAGCGGGTGTTGAAAATACGCTTAAAGATTAACAAAGATATATTAAAGTACAGTTGTTAATAGTTAATGTGAAACACTAATGAAATAATAGCCAATTGGTGTGGTGCAACTTTTATTATTAAACGGATTAATGATAAAGATGGTTTAACCAAGCATCAGAAAATGTGTATAAACATACTATATTCTGCAATCATAAGTTGATGATAGTAAAAGTTAAACCTGCTAATAAATTGTTTTTTTTAAATATTTTATTTATATTAAAAAAGTGCCTTTTGTCATAAACGGGTACTTTTTTTTTGATATACTCAAATAGTAAATAATCATTATTTAAAGGCGCTAGATTGAATATTCAAACATGGTTTAAAGAAGTAAAAAGTGATCTGCCTGCTAGTATTGTCGTATTTTTTGTTGCCCTTCCACTTTGTTTAGGTATTGCATTAGCATCTGGTGCACCATTATTTTCTGGCATTATTGCGGGCATTGTTGGTGGCATTATTGTTGGTGTAGCCAGTGGGTCTCCATTAGGTGTAAGCGGCCCGGCAGCTGGCTTGGCTGTAATTGTTTTTAGCGCAATTGGTACACTTGGCTCTTGGGAGGCTTTTTTAACTGCTTTGGTGCTTGCAGGGTTGATTCAACTAGCCTTGGGTTACTTTAAAGTGGGTTTTATTGCTTACTTTTTCCCAACTTCTGTCATTAAAGGCATGTTAACAGGCATCGGTTTGCTGATTATTTTAAAGCAAATTCCACATGCGCTTGGTTACGATTTTGAGTTTGAAGGCAGTGAGTCATTTTACAATGGTGAAGGCGAGAATACGTTTTCACTTATTATGAAAGCGTGGGATTTACTAACGCCTGGCGCTTTATTAATTTCTGCTGTGTCGCTGGCTTTGTTGATACTGTGGGATAAAGTGCTAGCTAAAAAACACCGTATTTTCCAGTTATTACAAGGCCCAATAGTGGTGGTGTTGCTGGGTATTGTATTTACTTATTTATTTCAACACGGCATTCTCAATTTCACACTCAGTTCTGACCAAATTGTTAATTTGCCTGTAGCAAGCAGTGTGGGTGATTTTTTCAGTCAATTTACATTTCCAGATTTTTCTCAGTTAAACAATATAGAGGTCTATAAAATTGCTGTTGTGATGGCGATTGTTGCTAGCTTAGAAACTTTGTTGTGTGTGGAAGCCACCGATAAACTAGATCCCTACAAACGTGTAACACCCACTAATCGTGAATTAAAAGCGCAAGGTTTAGGTAATTTAATATCAGGTCTTATTGGCGGATTACCCGTTACTCAAGTGGTTGTGCGTAGCTCGGCTAATATTTCTTTTGGCGGAAAAACAAAATTATCGACAATTTTGCATGGTTTTTTCTTACTCATCAGTGTGATTACAATATCTAGCTTGCTCAATATGATTCCGTTGGCAAGCTTGGCTGCGGTTTTAATTATGGTGGGTTATAAATTAGCTACGCCTTCGTTATTTAAAAAAATGTATGCATTAGGCTGGGAGCAATTTATACCATTTATAACCACAATTATTGCCATGCTGTTTACTGATTTGCTAACAGGTATTGCATTAGGCATGGTGATGGGCATATTTTTTACACTGCATCACAGCTATAGAAACTCGCACTATTTAAAAGATACGCTCAGTATGAGTGATGGTGTTTCAGTTCACCACATTGTGCTGGCAGAAGAAGTCTCATTTTTTAACAAAGCTAGCATTATTCAAGTATTAGAGGCCATACCAAGCAACTCGAAAGTAATCATAGATTGTAGCCAATCAACATCTATTGCATACGACGTAGTAGAGTTTATTCGCGATTATCAGTTACATGCCAAATTAAAAAATATTCATGTTGAGACAATTGATTTTGTAGCACCTAAATCTTAATGTATTAGGCACAAACAACAAATTTTATAAAACGCTTTAGGGGCAAATTTTATGTACACACACCCGTTATTAAACCGCGATAAAATGTCAGCCAAAGAGGCACTAGATATTTTAATAGAAGGTAATCACCGCTTTGTAAATAACTATCAAAGCGATAAAGATTTTCAAAGTTTAGTTAAAATAGTTAAAGATAAACAGCACCCTTTTGCGGCGGTGCTAAGTTGCAGCGATTCACGCGCGCCCACTGAAATGCTGTTCGATCAAGCTCTGGGCGATATTTTTAGTGTGCGCTTGGCAGGCAACATTGCTTCTGATAAGGCCATCGGCTCGTTAGAATTTAGTGCAAAATACCTTGGTAGCAAGCTGATTGTGGTAATGGGGCATACAGGTTGCGGTGCAGTAAAAGCGGCTTGTGATGACTTTAAAGATGGCCATATTGGTGAAATTATTAATTTAATTAAGCCTTCAATTCGGCATGAAAAAACAGTTATCAATCCAGAAGAGCGTTGCTCTAAAAATGCAAATTTTGTAGAGAAAATTAATGAGCTCAATGTGCGTTATCAAATTGAAACCATTGTGCGTTTGAGTGATATTGTGGATGAAATGCTAGAAAAACATGAGCTTGGTATTATTGGTGGTATCTATGATTTATCGACTGGTAAGGTGAGATTTTTAGAAGACACCTTCATCAGTTAGCACGCTCATTAATAAGCATATTTAGGGTTATTAAAATTTGTATTTATAATAAAAAAGCCGCATATAGCGGCTTTTTTATTTTTTAATGTGAGTAACTAAATGCTAATTGTAAACATATACTTTAGCTATAACTGTGCTTAATCAAGCTTAGCAGTAACTCTGAGCTAAGTAAGCTTAATGGATTTTTTTGCAAAAAGTCGAGGTGTAGGGTCTGGTAAATATGAGGCGAGTAATAATCGTTTAGCGATGGCCTTCTTTAGCCATGTTAATGCTATATTTTGGGATTTCTATCACCAAATCGGTTGTGCCAACAATAGCTTGGCACGATAGTCTGGAGTTCGGTTCAAGCCCCCAAGCTTTATCCAGCAAGTCATCCTCTTGGTCATCCGATGCTTCAATTGTTTTAAAGCCTTCACGAATAATGACATGGCAAGTGGTGCAAGCGCAGGCTTGGTCGCAAGCATGATCGATATCTATTTCATTTTTTAATAATACTTCACAAATAGATTCGCCAGTTTGGGCTTCAATCGCTGCGCCATCTGGGCACAGCTCTACGTGTGGTAATACAATAATTTGTGGCATGGTCTATTTCCTATTTCTGTATTCTTTTATAAGTCAATTTCATCTAAGTTTTTACCCGATAGGGCGCGGCTCACGCTAGCATCCATACGTTTAGCGGCAAAATCTTCAGTTGCGGTATTTAGCACTTCAGTTGCAGCTTTAATAGCCTCATTAGCACCCGCATGGATATTAGCCTGCAGAGCATCAATTTCAGACCGTATTGCTTGTATTTCAGTCGCATTTAATAAGTCACTATCTTGTTGCAATGCCGCCTCAATAGCCGCAATTAAGCTTTGCGCATCCACAATGGCTTCGTTTAGCATGCGTGCATTTTTGTCGCTAGTTGCCGATTCAAAGCCCGCTTTTAGCATGCTTAATAGCTGCTCTTCACTAAGCCCATATGACGGTTTTACCACAATATTAGCTTCAATATTGGTGCTGGCTTCGCGTGCTGATACGCTTAATAAGCCATCTGCATCTACCGTAAAAGTGACACGAATTCTAGCCGCACCTGCCACCATAGGCGGTATTCCACGCAGCTCAAAACGCGCGAGTGAGCGGCAATCAGCTACAAGTTCGCGCTCGCCCTGTAGTACATGAATACTCATGGCGGTTTGACCATCTTTAAAAGTAGTAAACTCTTGCGCGCGCGCAATTGGCAAAGTGCTGTTACGCGGGATTACTTTTTCTACCAAGCCGCCCATTGTCTCTAAACCTAAAGATAACGGAATCACATCTAACAGCAGTAAATCTTGCTCACTTCTATTGCCTGCCAGCGTATTGGCTTGAATAGCGGCGCCAAGTGCCACTACTTTATCGGGATCTAAATTGGTGAGTGGTGTTTGTTTAAAATAATCTGCCACGCTCAAACGAATTTGCGGCATACGCGTGGCACCACCCACCATCACCACACCTTTAATATCGTCAATGCAAAGGGCAGCATCACGTAAGGCTTTTTTAATGGGGTTAAGCGTTTTAGTAACTAGTGTTTGGGTAAGCTCGTTAAACTGTTTAGTGCTTAGCGTTACATTAACTAGCTCGCCAGTGCTTAGCATGCTGGTAATTTGTGCGCTTGCGTGGTCAGTTAACCACTCTTTGGCTTCGCGTGCTTTTGTTAAAAGTAACCGCGTATCTTGCGCATTTACCGGTTTGCATTGGCTTTGTTCTAGTATCCAGCAAAAAATTCTGCGGTCAAAATCATCGCCGCCCAATGCGCTATCACCATTAGTTGCTAGTACTTCAAATAAGCCTTTAGATAACTTTAAGATTGATACATCAAAAGTACCACCACCTAAATCATAAATTACATAAGTGCCTTCTACGCCATTATCTAAGCCATAGGCTACTGCAGCCGCGGTGGGTTCGTTAAGCAGACGCAATACATTAATGCCTGCTAAGCGTGCTGCGTCTTTGGTCGCTTGGCGCTGCGCGTCATCGAAATAAGCGGGCACTGTAATAACTGCACCAACAAGTTCGGCGCTATCATTTTCTAATCCAAAGCTTTTTTCTGCCCGTTTTTTTAGGGCTTTTAAAATTTCTGCCGATATCTCGATAGGATTTTTAATACCTGCGCGCGTTTGAATTTGTATTAAGTCTTGATCGGTTTGTGGGTTATCTACAAAATGGTAAGGTTGTAGCGATACATCAATATCTTTTAGGGCGCGTCCCATAAAACGTTTGGCAGAAACAATGGTGTTTGCAGGGTCTGCCGATTGAGCAGCTTGTGCCTCGTAGCCAACATCAATGCTGCCGTCAGCCATGTAGCGTACCACGCTTGGTAACAACGCATGGCCATCCTCGTCAACCAACACGCCACTTAAGCCGCTTCGCACAGTGGCAACCAGTGAGTTAGTAGTGCCTAAATCAATGCCAACCGCTAATTTATGTTGGTGTGGCGCAGTAGATTGCCCAGGTTCAGATATTTGTAATAGTGCCATGTTGTAAGGGTATCAAGTTGATAAGATTGCCAAATTTAGGTGTCTAAAAATTCAATTACTTTGTGAATGTCAGCCGTGACTTTATCAATAAAAATCAACTTTCTTGCATCGCTAGTAGCTGCAATATAATCTTTTTTATCATCAATTAAGCTAACCAAATTGGCTTGCAACACATTAGATGCCAGCTGCATTTCTGCTAATAAATCTTCTAGTGCAGCAATATTATTGGCATGCTTGGCATCTTCTATTGCTTCACGCCAATCCATTTGTTGCATTAAAAAATCAGCGGGCATGCTGGTGTTGGTCTCGCTAACTGCGTCAATATTTTGCAGCTGTAAACAATATTTTGCGCGATTAGCTGGGTTTTTTAAGGTGAGATAAGCTTCATTAGCTAACGTAGCAGTCTGCATCGATTGTAACTTTTCAGAAGAAGTAGCGGTTACAAAACGGTCTGGATGGCTTGCCGATTGAATTGCGCGAAAATTGGTTTCAAGTTTATTTAAATCAAGTTTGAACGCCGATTCAAGCTCAAACAATTCAAAAAAATTAAAACTCACACTGTAAAGCTTTCACCACAACCACACTCGTCTTTAACATTTGGGTTATTAAATTTAAAGCCCTCATTTAAGCCTTCTTTTGTAAAGTCTAGCTCGGTGCCATCAATGTAAGCCAAGCTTTTAGGGTCTACAATCACTTTAACGCCATGGCTATCAAAAGACATATCTTCTGGCTGCATGTCATCGACAAACTCAAGCGTGTATGCCATGCCAGAGCAGCCTGTAGTTTTAACGCCCAAGCGCAAGCCAATACCTTTGCCACGGCTGGCTAAAAATTTTTCTACGCGAGTTGCCGCGGTTTGTGTCAGTGTAATTGCCATATATAACTATTTTTTCCTATTACTACCATTCTGACAAAAGTCAGAATCTTTTGCCTAGCTTAAGATTGCGGGTTTAGCCCGCAATCACACTAAATTTAAGCAGCTACTTTAACCGCTAATTGCTTAGCTTTAATATCAGCTACTGCGGCTTTAATCGCATCTTCTGCCAATACAGAACAATGAATTTTAACAGGTGGCAGTGCCAACTCTTCTGCAATTTCAGAATTTTTAATCGCATAAGCTTGGTCAATAGTGCGGCCTTTTAGCCACTCGGTTACCAATGAGCTTGACGCAATGGCTGAGCCACAGCCATAAGTTTTAAATTTAGCATCTTCAATAATGCCGTCATCGTTAACTTTAATCATCAATTTCATCACGTCGCCACAGGCCGGTGCACCCACCATACCAGTGCCTACGTTTGGGTCATTTTTATCTAAACTGCCCACGTTACGTGGGTTTTCGTAGTGGTCTAATACTTTGTCGCTGTATGCCATGATTCTTACTCCTTTAATAATCTTTCAAACTGCTAATGCGCACTATTTTTCAGCTAGCAAGGCAGTAAACAAGCGCTGCATAGTTTTTTATGCAAGCTTTTCAACAACAATGTTGGGCAGAAAAGCGTTGCATTTTTAAAGTGTCACATTTTAAAATATCGCATTTTTTAAATATCGCATTTTAATGTGCAGCCCACTGCACTTTACTAATATCAATTCCATCTTTAAACATATCCCACAATGGAGATAACTCGCGCAATTTATGCACTTTACTTTTTAGCAGCTCAATGGTGTACTCGACATCAGCATCGGTTGTAAAGCGGCCAAGTGAAAAGCGAATTGAGCTGTGCGCCAATTCATCGCTACGGCCAAGTGCGCGTAATACGTAGCTAGGCTCTAAGCTGGCTGACGTACAAGCAGAGCCGCTTGAAACTGCAATATCTTTTACCGCCATTATTAACGACTCACCTTCTACATAATTAAAACTAATGTTTAAATTATGCGGCACACGGTGTGCTAAATCACCGTTTACATAAGTTTCTTCAATGGTTTGCAATCCATGTAAAAGCTTATCGCGTAGCTTGGTGATGCGTGCATTTTCAAACTCCATTTCTTCACGCGCAAGTCTAAAAGCCTCGCCCATGCCCACAATTTGGTGGGTGGCAAGTGTACCACTGCGCATACCGCGCTCATGCCCGCCGCCATGCATTTGTGCCTCTATGCGAATACGCGGTTTGCGGCGCACGTACAAGGCACCAATACCTTTTGGGCCATAAGTTTTATGTGCACAAAAGCTCATTAAATCAACGGGCAAGCTGGCTAAATCAATTTTAACTTTGCCAGTTGCCTGCGCGGCATCTACGTGAAATATCACATTGTTTTCGCGGCAAATATTACCAATAGCGGTGATATCTTGAATAACGCCAATTTCATTATTCACTAACATAACACTGGCCAGTACCGTATCTGATTGAATCGCTGCCTTAAATTTAGCTAAATCGACCAAACCATTAGGTTCTGGCTGCAAATAAGTAGCAGTAAAGCCTTGGCGTTCAAGCTCGCGCACAGCATCAATGACTGCTTTATGTTCGGTTGCAATGGTAATAATGTGTTTGCCTTTTGTAGACGCATAAAAGTTAGCTGCGCCCTTAATGGCTAAGTTGTTCGATTCTGTCGCGCCAGATGTCCATACAATTTCACGTGGATCGGCGCCCACGAGTTTTGCGACTTCATCGCGCGCGTTCTCAACCGCTTTTTCGGCAGTCCAACCAAATGGGTGGCTACGCGATGCAGGGTTGCCATAATGCTCTGTTAGATACGGAATCATCACAGCGGCAACACGCGCATCAACTGGCGTGGTGGCAGAATAATCTAGGTAAATCGGGTCTCTTTCCATATTCAATTGCTTTACTTTCTCAATAATATTTATATTGCGATTGCTGTTAAATTTCTTAACCTTGCTAATTCATTTTCAAGCACAGTTAAAAATCTTTGTACTTGTTCTATTGTGTTGCTTAAACCAAAACTTACACGTATCGCGCCGCGCGCTAAATCTTCATCAACGCCCATTGCCAATAATACGTGGCTTGGCTCGCCATTATCTGAACTGCAAGCCGAGCCACTGGCTACTGCAAACCCCTTGCGATCTAAGGCCATAACTAGAGTTTCGCCTTCAATGTTAGCAAAAGCAAAAAAGCTAGTGTTGGGTATGCGAGTAGCAGCATTGCCAAACAAATAGGCATTTAATTTTCGCAAACCTACTTCTAAGTAATCGCGTAAAGCCTGCGTGTGTTGCGCAAAATTACTCAAATTTTTTACGGCCAAATCGCACGCGGCACCAAAGCCCACAATGGCTGGAATATTCTCAGTGCCACTGCGTAGACCTTTTTCTTGCCCACCACCATATAGCAAGGGCTGAATATCAATACGTTTATCTAATACCAGTGCACCTGCACCCAATGGCCCACCTATTTTGTGGCTAGATATGGTCATGGCATGTACATTTAATGCATCAAAATCTACAACAATTTTACCCAAGCCCTGCACCGCATCGGTGTGCATAAAAGCTTTGTGCGCCCGCGCCATTTCACTTATCGCGGCAATATCTTGAATCGCACCTGTTTCATTATTAGCCAACATTACCGACACTAAATTAGTGGGGGCTGCTAGCAAATTATGCAAGTGGTGCGCATCCAAATTACAGTCAGCATCTACCCCAATACTATACGCATGCCAGCCGCGTGACTGCATTGCAAAGGCAGGGCCAGATACGCAGGGATGCTCAACTGCGCTAGTTAAAATTTGACCATGACTTAAACTGCTTGCAATGCCGTGTACCGCAAAATTATTAGCCTCGGTTCCACTGGCCGTAAATACTATTTGGCTTGGGTGAGCATTTACCGCGCCAGCCACTTGTTCTCGCGCGTGCTCTACTGCAGCACGTGCCGTTCTACCATATGAATGACGGCTTGTTGCGTTGCCGTGTTGATCAACCATAAACGGCAACATCACTTCTAAAACCTCAGTTTTTAAAGCGGTTGTGCTGTTGTGATCAAAAAAAACGGCACCCATATTTAAACCATCACCTCTTCTGACATGCTTTTTTCTGTACAAGTTTTACGGGGCGCAAAATGTATTTTACTGCCAATTAAATCTACATCACTTTGCTTTTGACTGGCCACCATATCAGCCAAAGTTACGCCCGATAAATAATCCAATATTTTATTGTTTAGTGATGCCCATAAATCGTGTGTCATGCAACGGCCAGTATCGTGGCAGTTTTCTTGGCCACCGCACTGAGTAGCATCAATTAGCTCGTCAACCGCGGTAATAATATTAGACACAGAAATCTCAGCATGTGCTTTTGCAACGCGATAACCACCACCAGGGCCGCGCACGCTAGTAACCAAGCCTTGACGGCGCAGACGGCTAAAAAGCTGCTCTAAGTACGATAGCGAAATAGACTGACGCTCGCTAATGCCTGCAAGCGTCACAGGCTTGTCGGCTTCATTAAGTGCAAGGTCTAGCATTGCAGTAACAGCAAAACGGCCTTTAGTAGTAAGTCTCATAATTTTAAAGCCTAATAATTAACGCAAATTATATAATAACCTACTAATTTAGTCAATTATTAGCCGCTTTAAGTTCCAGCATCAGTTGCATAATAAACTTAGACAAGCCTAATCATTATTGTGATTTTTTTGTGGCAAAAGCATCCGCTAATTCAGCGTCAGAATTAGCATCTGAAAACTGCGCCAACTGTGCTTTTAACGTTGCCAGTTCGATGTCTTGTTTTGCTGCGTGATCTAGCAAACTATGAATTGCTTTTGCAATGGGGTCATTATTATCGTCACCTACCGCATAGGCGCTAAAGCCAATTTTTTGTGCAGTAGCATCGCGTTGTTTAGCTTTTTCTTCTTCTAAAATACGCGCAGGTATACCAACTGCGGTGGCGTTTTCAGGCACATCTTTTACCACAACTGCATTAGAGCCAATTTTTGCATTTTTACCAATGGTAATTGGCCCCAACACTTTCGCGCCTGCACCAATCACCACGCCTTGCTCCAGTGTAGGGTGTCGCTTGCCTTTGTTCCAAGAAGTTCCACCAAGTGTTACGCCATGATAAAGCGTGCAATCATCGCCAATAATAGCCGTTTCACCAATGACTACACCCATGCCATGGTCAATAAATACACGGCGGCCAATAGTGGCGCCAGGGTGAATTTCAATACCCGTAAAAAAGCGGCCAATATGCGAAAACGCACGACCAAACCAATACAAGCGCATGCCCCACAACCAATGGCTAAAACGATGCATCAACAGCGCATGAACGCCAGGGTAGGTGGTTAGTACTTCGATGTGCGAACGCGCCGCGGGGTCGCGCTCAAATACAATTGAAATATCTTCTTTTATATGATTAAACATCATTTTTTGATTAAATTTTAAAGTAGTATTATGCCATACAATTTAATTGTTGACTAAATTAGTAGGTTTATTATTTGGTCTAATATTTTGTATGTTTTCTTGGTTCTTGCGTCAGTGTAAGTACGCCTCTTAATAAATTTACTTCTTCTTTTTCTAGCCTTGCGCGGGCATAAATTCGTCGCATGCGTTCACTCAGTTTTTTGGGTGCGGCAGGGTTTAAGTAACCAATTTTTAGTAAGGTTTCTTGCAGGTGCGCATAAAAGCCCTCTAGTTCATCATTAGTAGCGAGTGGCAAGGCATCAGGCGCATCAATTTTGCCTTCT
This sequence comes from Methylotenera sp., assembly GCA_031373695.1. Classification (GTDB taxonomy): domain Bacteria; phylum Pseudomonadota; class Gammaproteobacteria; order Burkholderiales; family Methylophilaceae; genus Methylotenera_A. The sequence goes on from JANMNC010000107.1 coordinate 16,624, forward strand.
AAAACTGCCATACGAATTTCGTAGCACATTACTTGTACGGCGGCGGCTAGGTTAAGCGAACTGTATTCAGGGTTAGCAGGAATCATCGCCAGCATTTGGCAACAATCCAGTTCAGCATTACTTAAACCGCTCATTTCGGTTCCAAATACAAAGGCAATTGGCTGATGAGAGGCGATTTTGCTAGCCTCAATCGCTGCGATGCGTGCCCCCACTGTTTCGTGTGATAGATAGCGTTTTCTGGCGCTCATACCTACTGCAAACGCGCAGCCTGTTAGCGCTTCACTCAAAGTTTCTGTCACTATCGCGCGCTCCAACAAATCGGCTGCGCCAGTCGATAATGCAGTGGCGTGGGCATCAGGAAATTTATCTGGCTTAACCAAGTATAAATGCTGCAAGCCCATGGTTTTCATTGCGCGGGCGGCAGAGCCAATGTTGCCCGGGTGGCTGGTCTGGCAAAGCACTACTCTAATATTATTGAAAATGGTGCTGGTAATAATTGATTGTGACAATTTGGGGATGCGCCTATTAATGCTAAAATAGCATTTTAACAGCTCTTTAAAGATTATTTGTCATGCATCCAATGTTAACCATTGCAGTAAAAGCCGCGCGTGAAGCGGGCCGTATTATTAATCGCGCATCAATGGATGTAAACGCGCTAAGCATTCAAAGTAAAGATTTTAACGATTTTGTTACCGAGGTAGACCGTGCGGCCGAGCAAGTTATTATTGATACGCTAAAATATGCTTACCCAGACCACGGTTTTTTGGGTGAAGAAAGTGGTGACACTAACGCAGATGCTGAAAATATCTGGATTATTGACCCACTAGATGGCACCACTAATTTTTTGCACAACTTTCCACAATACTGCGTTTCTATTGCCTTGCAGCAAAAAGGCGTGCTAACACAAGCGGTAATTTACGATCCGATACGTAACGATTTATTTACCGCAACAAAAGGCCGTGGTGCATTTTTAAATGATAAGCGTATTCGTGTGGCTAGTCGCAGCAAGTTACAAACATCGTTAATTGCCACAGGTTTTCCGTTTAAAGATTTTACGCATTTAGATGCTTACATGGCAATGCTGCAAGACATGATTAAAAGCACTAGCGGTATTCGTCGCCCAGGCTCTGCCGCGCTAGATTTGGCGTATGTGGCAGCAGGTTATACTGATGGGTTCTTTGAGTTGAATTTATCTAGCTGGGATATTGCTGCTGGTGGTTTGTTGGTACAAGAGGCCGGCGGTATTGTGGGTGATTTTGAGGGTAACGAAAGCTGGCTCACTACAGGCAACATCGTTGCAGCTAACCCAAAAATATTCTCGCAGATGTTACAGGTGCTTAGCCCACATTTAACGTCAGCCCAAAAAACACAGTTTGCTTAATTTTAATTAATCGTTTGCTAACAATAAATAAGCGATTACCCCAAAAATGATAGAAGCTGTGTTCGAACGATATGCGCAAGATTTAAAAAGCCATCAACGTGCACCTGAATTAATTGCTGATTTAATTGCAAGAATACGTCCACCCAAGCCACACCAGGTGGAGGTTGCGGTTAAGGCGATACAAGCGCTGTGTTATTTGCTTAATCAAGATACAGAAAAAGCTGCAATACTGCGTAAAGCAATATTGCAGCTTTTAAGCGAGCACAAACCCATCACCCTGTTTTTAACTGCTAGGCACTCTGCGTTTACTGGTTTTTTTACAGAAATGCGTCGGCGTATTTCGCATAAAATTTTACCCGATGCGATTGATGCTAATTATTTAGTTGATTTGTTTGCCTTGTTTTTTACCAGCAGTAGTGATGAGATTTGGGTTTTGGCAGTGCCAGATACTGTTTGGGAAGCACTCATGATTGCCATACGTTTTGATGAGGCCCCCGCCGAATTAATTGAGCCTTGCAGGCAAAATTTACTTGCCGCAACACAGGTGCTTTCTTATCGCATTGCAGCGCTTGGGCTAGAGCCCGAGTTATTACGCAATCACCCAGAGCTAGAGCAGCATACGTCACCATTTATTGCACAGCAGGAAGAATTGGCTATATTTTTGTCCACAGCCACAGCATCATCAGATGCTGGCATTGATGTAAAAGATACCAATCATATTTTAGTAATGCTAGACCAATGTAATGCGATTATTTGCAAAATTCGCCGTAATAGCGCACAAACTGGCACAAGCATTAGGCTTACTTATTTACTGCAGCGCATGGCCCAGCAATTGGCGCGCTTAGAAACGCTATTGCGTATTTTAACCAAGCAATTAAAGTCATCAGTTGGTGCAAGCGCAAATACTGCAGGCACTAACCTAGAAAAAGTAGGTTTATTTAAAGAATTGGTTTACAGCGAGTGCCATAAAAATGATATCGGTAAGCATTGGCAAGAAAATGTAGAGGTAATGGCGCTACGCGTAACTGAAAATGCTAGCCGCACGGGTGAGCATTATATTACCGATAATCGCAGTGAATATTTTGCATTAATGCACTCGGCGATGGGCGCTGGCATTATTGTAAGTGTGATGGCGATGATTAAAATAATGCTGGCAAAGCTACATTTTGCACCGCTAACAGAAGCCGTGCTATTTAGTTTAAATTATGGCTTAGGCTTTATATTGATACACATTTTGCACTTTACTGTGGCCACCAAGCAGCCAGCAATGACAGCTGCAGCTATTGCTGCCAGTATTGATTCAACAGATAGCAAAACTAAAGAAATGGATAATTTAGTAGCAATGATAGCCAATACTACGCGTAGCCAAGTAATTGCCATTTTTGGTAATGTAGCGTTGGCTATTCCTATGGCCATGTTGATTGCTTGGAGTATGTTTTACTTTACGGGTGAACACTTTGTGACGCCAGAAAAAGCCCATCACTTACTGGCAGATATTGATCCGATACATACAGCTGCGTTGTTTTATGCGGGTATTGCAGGTGTTTGCTTGTTTTTGTCTGGCCTAATCGCTGGTTATCACGACAATTTGGCGGTGTATAACAAAATTCCACAGCGTTTACGCGCCTTAAAGTGGCTGCATAAATTGTTAGGCACGCAGCGATTAGACCGCGTTGCCAATTATGTTGAAAATAACTTGGGTGCGTTAGCGGGTAACTTTTATTTTGGCTGTTTACTGGGTGGCATGAGCGCAATTGGCATATTGTTTGGGTTGCCGTTCGATATTCGACACATTGCATTTTCATCGGCTTTTGTTGGTTTTGCAGCAGTTGGCTTAGATTTTATGCTTACATGGCAAGCCGCTGCATTTGCGGCCTTAGGCCTTGTTTTAATTGGTTTTATGAATCTTACAGTAAGCTTTAGCTTGGCATTATATGTAGCCATGAAATCGCGCAAAGTGCGATTTAAACAATGGCGTATGCTTTTGCTAAATTTAGGCAGCAGGCTTAATCAGCACCCAGCTGAGTTTATTATGCCGCCTAAAAAATTAGCCGAAATTAAACAGATTGAAGCTTAATGAATACTTAATGCTTCTTCGTTAAGCTGATTGCTAACCAAATTTGCTAACTCAAACAAGGTGTCATCGGCACTTAACGCAACACGGTTAAAAAAATCAGCTTTGTAAGCTTCATCATGCGCTAATTTTTCTACATCAAACGGGCCCATTACTTTTCTGCACTGAATTAAAAATGCGGCATAGGTGGCATAAACATCTTGGCTCTTCATTTTGTGGTTGTTCGTTTTATGACTTGTCATTTTAAGTGCGCTCCTAAATATTGTTTAAACTTACAATAAGGTTAAATGCACAATGTGTGCCAAAATAAATATTTTATAACCTTATGTTTTTAATGGTTATTTTTTATATAAGTATTAATAATGTGTTGAAAAAATTACAGGTAATGATGAGATTTTGAACGCAAGCCTAAGCTGTTGAATAAGGCATGCAGAATATTGATAAAATAAGTAAATTCAATTTTTTTATGAACAGAGTATTTTTTGATTAACGCCACCGTAGATACCGTTGCAAATAACAGCCATACGCCAATGATGCGCCAGTATTTGGGCTTAAAAGCGCAACATCCCGATATGTTGTTGTTTTATCGCATGGGTGATTTTTACGAGCTATTTTTTGAAGATGCCGAAAAAGCCTCACGCTTATTGGGCATTACTTTAACTAGGCGCGGTAGCAGCAATGGCGAGCCAATTAAAATGGCAGGTGTGCCGTATCACGCGGCTGAGCAGTATTTAGCTAAGCTAGCTAAAATGGGCGAAGCGGTGGCTATTTGCGAGCAAATTGCAGAGTCGAGCACATCTAAATTGGGTACTGCAAAAGGCCCGGTTGAACGCGCTGTCACGCGAATTCTCACCCCTGGCACGCTGACAGATACTGCGTTGATGGATGAAACACGCGACAACCCATTATTAAGCATTTGCGCGGGTGATGGCGTATTAGGTTTGGCGCGGCTCAATTTAACTTCTGGTGAATTTATATTAACTGAAGTGGCAATAGGCGCGCTAGCTCAAGAGCTGGAGCGTATTCATCCAGCCGAAATTGTATGCGCAGATGATTGCCAATGGGCCGCTTTGCAAAATTATAAAGCGCCTAAAAAAAGACTAGCCCCTTGGCAGTTTGATTATGATGCAGCCACTACTAGCCTTACTAAGCAATTTAATACCCGCGATTTAGCAGGCTTTGGCATAGAAAATAGTACTACTGATTTAAACGCAGCCGTTAGTGCGGCAGGTGCTTTGTTAGAATATGTAAAGCATACGCAACGTGCTGCACTGCCGCATATTACTGCGTTGAGTGTAGAGCAAACCAGCCAATTTATTCAGCTAGATGCGGCCACGCGTCGTAATTTAGAGATTGATATAACATTGCGTGGTGAGGCTGCACCTACCCTTTACTCACTGCTAAATTCAACATGCACGGCTATGGGGGCTAGGCTTTTGCGGCATTGGCTGCATCATCCATTACGTGATAGAAATTTGGTAGCAAAACGGCATGATGCCGTTGCTGAGCTAATTAGCAATTCCAAGTTTCATGATTTGCAATTGCACTTAAAAGTAGTTGGTGATATTGAGCGAATGACCACGCGAGTAGCGCTTAAAACGGCTAGACCACGCGATTTATCTGGCTTAAGAGACAGCCTATTGCAATTGCCGCTATTGCAAAGTTTGTTGGTTAATAGTCAATCTGGTTTGCTAGAAACCTTAGGGGCACACTGCCAAGCGCCTCAAGCTGTGTTGCAATTATTAACGCAAGCCATAAAGCCAGAACCCTCGTCAATACTGCGTGAAGGAGGTGTAATTGCTGATGGATTTGATGCTGAGCTTGACGAGTTGCGCGCGTTACAAACTAATCATGGTGATTTTTTACTACAATTTGAAGCCGCTGAAAAAGCGCGCTCAGGCCTGCAAAATTTAAAAGTAGAATACAACAGTGTGCATGGTTTTTATATTGAAATTAGCCGTGCTCAGGCTGAGAACGCACCGCCAGAGTATCGCCGCCGCCAAACTTTAAAAAATGCCGAACGATTTATTACGCCAGAACTTAAAGCATTTGAAGATAAAGTATTAAGCGCCAACGACAGGGCTTTAAGTCGCGAAAAAATATTATACGAGCAAGTATTAAGTAATTTAAGCCCATTTATCACTGCCCTGCAGACCAATAGCGGTGCGGTTTCCAGCCTAGATGTTTTATGCTGTTTTGCCGAGCGTGCGCTAGATTTAAATTATGTTCAGCCACAATTTACACTAGAGCCAGGTATTTTAATTGAATCTGGCCGCCATCCAGTGGTAGAAAGTATTGCCCAGCCGTTTGTTGCCAATGATGCCGCGCTTAATCCTTATCGCCAATTACTATTGATTACTGGCCCCAATATGGGCGGAAAATCTACCTTTATGCGACAAACTGCGCTGATTGTGCTTTTGGCGCATTGTGGTTGCTTTGTACCTGCAAGTGTCGTTAAAATCGGTGAAATTGATCGTATCTTCACTAGAATAGGCGCATCAGATGATTTGGCAGGGGGCAGATCTACTTTTATGGTAGAAATGACCGAAACTGCCAATATTTTGCATAATGCAACAGAAAAAAGCTTGGTGTTGCTAGATGAAATAGGGCGCGGAACCAGTACTTTTGATGGCTTAAGTTTAGCTTGGGCAGTAGCTAAACAGTTGCTCGAAAAAAACAAAAGTTACACATTATTTGCCACCCATTATTTTGAGTTAACTCGCATTGTAGATGAGTTTAAGCAGGCAGTTAATGTGCATTTAGATGCCGTGGAGCATGGCGCAGGTGAGCATAAAACGATTGTGTTCTTGCATAAAGTAGAGCCAGGTGCGGCTCACATGAGTTACGGTATACAGGTGGCGCAATTGGCGGGCATTCCTAAATCGGTGGTGGCCGCAGCTAAACGTAAATTAATACAACTAGAAAACAACCAAATTTCGCAGAACACTCATCAGCCTGACCTGTTTGCGGTGGCCATTGAGCCGACACAAGCGCTTTTGCACCCAGCACTTGCCGAGCTTGAAGCAGTTCAACCTGATGATTTGACGCCCAAACAGGCGCTAGAATTAATATATGAACTTAAAAAACTGATCTAAATTAACGGTGTATTTAATTAATGTTACAACTTAATTAACGACGTAACTTGGCATAAGCTAAAACACCTACAAGCAACAAAATTAATGCAGCTAAAGCCCCATATAATGATTTGTCATCTAAATCTAAGCTATAAAAAGTGAAAGCCCTCACTGCCCCAGAAGTGTCTTCAACATCATAAGAAACACCAGACTCTTTGCTGTATAAAAGCTCTTCTTCAATATAAGCAATATCTTCTTTATCTACTTTTACTAAGCTAAAGCTTTCAGGTTTTACTAAGCTAAAGCTTTCAGGTGCTGGCCCCGAATTACTGTTAGAAAAGATAATCTTGGTGGTAGATAGTGGTTTTGATTTGAAAGCCTTAGAAACTTGAGGGCTTGGTTGTTGTGTTTTGCTAGGTGTAGAAATTGCAGAATGCGTGCTAAATGAGTGATCAAGATTTAGAGATAGACGTTTAGCAGTTTTGCTTTTCGCATCCTTACTTTTTAATTTTAGATAATAGCGATGATTACTTTCACCTAAGTTTCTCTTAATCCACAGTTCGTATGCACTAAAAGCTGACTGCGATGATGGAAAAGATGCTGTGGGTAATGTTGATATGGACGATTCGCTATTTTTTATATCATCGCCGATAGAGTCAAATGTAGTTGAATTTTGAGTTAAATCATAATCTACTGATGCAGCATGCACCAAGCAACAATTAAGACTTGATAATAAAATACATGCGTTGAGTAAAGCTTTTTTAAGCATACTAGTTATAAATTAGTAAAAAATAGTTTGTAACATTAGCAAACTATTTAAGCTATGGCCTAAGTGGGCTATGAGTAAATTTACTGCAAAAAATCAACAAAAAAATTAATGTATATTGAAGCCGCGCATAATAAAAAAGCACCCAATTTTTGAGTGCTTTTTTATTACTTAAACTTTTTTAATGCAAGCAATTAGTGATGGTGGCCACCAGCGCCATGCACATGCTGGTGCGTCACTTCTTCTTTATTTGCACTACGTACATCGGTGATTGTTGCCTTAAACAATAAGCGTTCGCCAGCCCAAGGGTGGTTGCCATCAACAACTACTTTGCCATCGGCAATTTCAGTAACGGTATATAAAATCACTTCTTTCGTGTCATCTTCACCCTCAAACTGCATACCAACTTTAAGCTCATCTGCAGGGAAAGCGCTTGCTGGCTCAATTTGTACTAATTCTTCATCGTATTCGCCAAAGCCATCTACAGGCTCTAAGTTTACTTCTACCACATCACCCACGTTTTTGCCGTGCATGGCTTCTTCTACTTTTGGAAATATATTGTCATACCCGCCATGCAAGTAAGCAACTGGTTCAGCGCTAGATTCAAGCACTTCGCCATCTGAGTTTTTTAGTTCATAAGTCATTGTTACAACAGTATTCATAGCGACTTGCATGTTTATTTCCTGATAAATAATTTTTAAAACGTAATTTTAAACCATTTGCGCCTAAATGGTTTGACATTAGTTTGAGATTGCTTGAATTAGTGAGTATGCTTTTTGCGCCATTGCCAAGGTGGCGTAGGGTTTTTGTTACGCCATAAGCCTCGTTTACTTTGTCTTGCCTGCTGTTCAGCCATGTTAAGCGTGTAATCTACAGAGTAGCGTTTGTTAAACCAGGCATGGCCATTTTTAATCATCCACACACTGGTATCAAGGTTGTTGCAATACAACTTGCCTAAACTACGCTGGTATTTATCGATGCCAGAAATGTAGACTTGTACGCTGGCATTTTTACAAAAATTGCTCAATGCCCGCCGCGCAGTTTTACCATATACCTGGTTGCGTTCTGGTGCATCTATATCGGTTAAGCGCAGTTTGTACTCGTATAAGTTGTCTTTAATTTTAACGGTATCACCATCGTAAAAATGACTGATTTCTAATGCTTGTGCTTGTGCGCAACACAGTAAAATTAGGCAAGCTAAAGTACGCAAATTTAACCTTTATTGCTGGGTGAAAAACTGTTGTAATTATCTGGCGTGAGCACGGTTGGAATTGCCTCAGCTAACAAATCTGGATAATCTTTACTGTAATGCAGGCCACGACTTTCTTTACGTTCAATTGCACTTTCTACAATTAATTCAGCCACTTGTAGCAAATTACGCAGCTCAATTAAATTATTGCTGATTTTAAAATTGCTGTAAAACTCGTTCACTTCGTCACGTAACATATGAATACGATGCATGGCGCGGCTGAGGCGTTTATTGGTACGTACAATGCCCACGTAATTCCACATAAAGCGGCGCAACTCGTTCCAGGTGTGGGTAATTAACACTTCTTCGTCTGCATCGGTAACGCGGCTTTCATCCCAGTGCGGTAAAGCAGACGGTGCTTGCAAAGGCGCATGTAATATGGCTTGCGCGGCTGCTCTTCCAAAGACTAAGCATTCTAATAGTGAATTGCTGGCTAATCGATTTGCGCCATGTAAGCCCGTACATGCGGTTTCGCCTATGGCATATAAATTAGCGATATCGGTTGCACCGCTAGCATCGGTCATCACACCACCGCAGCTGTAATGGGCGGCAGGCACTACTGGAATAGGTTGCTTGGTAATGTCAATACCCAGCTCTAAACAGCGTGCATAAATGTTAGGAAAGTGCTCTTTAATAAAAGCGACTGGCTTGTGCGTAATATCTAAATACACACAATCAAGCCCACGTTTTTTCATCTCAAAGTCAATGGCGCGCGCCACTACATCACGTGGCGCAAGCTCTTCGCGGCTATCATGTTCTGGCATAAAGCGTGTGCCATCTGCCAATTTCAATAGACCGCCTTCACCTCGCACAACCTCGCTAATTAAAAATGATTTAGCATGCGGGTGGTACAAGCAAGTTGGGTGGAACTGAATAAATTCCATATTAGCTACTCTGCAACCTGCGCGCCAAGCCATTGCAACGCCATCGCCAGTGCTTACATCGGGGTTAGTGGTGTATAAATATACTTTGCCAGCACCGCCAGTAGCCAAAACAGTTTGCTGTGCAGCAATGGTAATCACATGGCCAGAGTTGTTATCTAAAACATAAGCACCTAGGCATTGGTCGGGCTCATTATTTTTGTTGGAATTGTACTTGTTGGATTGGTCGCCAGATAATTTTTTAGCGGTCAGTAAATCAACCGCAATATGGTTTTCTAATAGAGTGATATTGGCATGCTCACGAATTTTTTGCGCGAGTGTTTTTTGTACTGCTTGTCCTGTGGCATCTGCTACGTGCACAATACGGCGCTGGCTGTGGCCGCCTTCGCGCGTTAAATGCAAACCACTGTTATCGGCCTCGCGTGTAAATTCTACGCCCTGATTAATCAGCCACTCTATTGCCTCGCGGCCATGTGTTGCTACCATGCGCGTTACTTCAATATCGCACAAACCACCACCCGCAATTAATGTATCTTGAATATGCTGCTCTACTGTGTCGTCATTATTAAGCACAGCCGCAATACCGCCTTGCGCCCAGCTACTTGCACTATCTGACACCTCACGCTTGCTTACCAAGCACACTTTTTTATAGTCTGCCACTTGCAAAGCCATGGTGAGCCCAGCAAGCCCGCTACCGATAATAAGTACGTCAAACTGTGTTGTCATAAATGATGATAATTGAATGAACTATTAAGAGTTTATCTGTGTCTTTAATGTTGTGCCAGAGAATACAAAATAAAAATTATTATTGCTTATGCCAAAAGACGTATCGGAGGATGTAATGTTACAAACCATTAAAATTGAAGCGTTAACACGTACTAGTTTTTTAGAACCTGCTCCACAAGCGTATAATGCATTGCATAACACCAATGTAACAGGGAGCGGCAATACAATGGCTGATAAGCCAAACGACGATAAGAAAAGCCAAGCGGCGCTTGGCACACGTGAGCTCGACCAGCTTTTAGTAGAGCGTGCGCAGCAAGGCGACAAAAAAGCCTTTGGTATGCTAGTTGAAAAATATCATCGCAAGCTAGGTCGTTTGTTATCGCGCATGATTCGTGATCAGGCCGAAGTTGAAGACGTGGTGCAAGAATCATTTATTAAAGCTTACAGGGCTTTACATAATTTTAGAGGTGATAGCGCTTTTTATACTTGGTTGTATCGAATTGGCATTAACACAGCTAAAAATTACTTGGTATCAATGGGTAGACGCCCGCAAGTAATGCAAGAAGTTGAGATAGAAGATGTAGAAAACTTTGACGATGGCTTTGAAATGCGTACTATGGATACGCCAGAAACCGCGCTAATGACCAAGCAAATTGCTCAAACCGTGAATGATACAGTGGCAAGTTTGCCAGAAGAGTTACGCACTGCAATCACTTTGCGTGAATTAGAAGGTTTAAGTTACGAAGAAATTGCAACACTAATGCAGTGCCCAATAGGTACAGTGCGTTCACGTATATTTAGGGCGCGCGAAACTATTGCAGCTAAACTAAAGCCATTGTTAGATACGCCAGATGGCAAACGCTGGTAGCCTATTGGTGTAAGACAGCTTTAAAGTTAAGAACTTTTTTAAATTGTACGTATGTTAAGTAATAGAGGTTAAACATGAAAGATCAATTATCTGCATTAATAGATGGCGAGTTTGATATTGCAAGCTCAGAACATTTAATTACATCTATAAAATCTGGTGGCGAGATGAAAGAATCTTGGTCGCATTATCATTTAATTGGCGATGCCATGCGTGGCGATGTTTACTTAAGTCAAGATTTTAGCGCGCGCGTGATGAGCTTGCTAAATGATGAGCCTACAGTACTTGCACCCAGCCAATTATCAGCTGAACAATCGGCATCTAAGCCATCGCGTTTTCAGTCTAGTAAATTTTGGTCAATGGTAGCGTCAGTAGCTGCTGTTATGTTTGTTGGCCTAATGGTGTTGCAACAACAGCTTAATGGTTCAGATGAAATGTCACCAGTAGAAATTGCCCAAAGTGGCTCAATGGAATACTTGCAAGCGCATCAAGCAGCAGCCCCTAGCGGCGCTGCTTATTATATTCAAAATGCTAGCTTCAAGGATACACAGCCATAATGTTGCGCAATCTGCTTAGCTTAAGTACTGCAATTGTTATCGGGCTTAGCAGTTTTAGCAGCTTTGCAGTTGATGATCCTTGGATGGTGTTACAAAAAGCAGCCTTTGCGGCCAGAGAGCTTAATTACAAGGGCATTTTTTTGTATCAAAATGGCAATCAAAGTAGCTCAGTGCAAATTACGCACATGAACAACGCAGGTCGTGAGCTCACTCGTAACGTGATACTAGATGCAGGTACGCCACGCGAAGTATTTAGTGAGGGCAGCGACATTGTTATTTTTCACCCAAAAAATAACAAAATTATTATTGAAAAACGACGTGGTCAAAATCTTTTCCCTGCTATGTTGCCAATTAATTTATCACCGCTAAAAGTAAGTTATAAGGCGCGTGTTGGCGCATTAGATTATATTGCAGGGCGCCAAGCACAAATTATTGAACTGGTTCCCAATGACGCCTATCGTTACAGTTACAAAATTTGGGCGGATGTCGAGTTTGGCTTGCTGCTTAAAATGTCTTTGCTTAACAATAAAAATGAAACGCTAGAACAGGTTATTTTTCAAGAATTAAGCATGCTTAATTCGCAAGATTTAAACTGGTTTCAACCTAAAATTGATGTTAGCAAAAGCTATGTGATGGAAGATGTCACTTTACTTAACCGCGTAAGCACTAACTGGATTGTAGCTGAGCTACCACCTGGTTATGTAAAAGTAGATCACATTGAGCGAGCAGTTAAGGGTAAACAGGGTTTAGTTAACCAAATGATATTCTCTGACGGCATTGCATCAGTTTCGTTATTTATAGAGCCGCTAGCAAAAGGTGTGCGCCCTAAAATGGGACACATGTTAGTTGGTTCTACCAATATATGTGCCAATGTGATTGATGGTTATCAAATCACCGTGGTGGGCGAAGTGCCAGCAGCGACAGTGCAACAAATTGCAAAAGCAGTGAGCTTTAAAAAACAAACTGCCAGTCAATAAATTTCTATAATCTACTAAAATTATATATTACAAAGTCTATTAAGTGCATATATCGCTATGATAGAAGAACGCGCCGTTATTCTCTCTCTAGAAAATCAGTTCGATCAATCAACCGCCACGCTTGAAATAGAACGTAAAACTGCTTGCGGCTTATGTGGCAAAACACGAGGCTGCGGCAACTCTATTTGGGGCAAGCTGTTTGCGCATCAATCTACTGCCTTTAAAGCACAAAATCGTATCAACGCAAAAGTTGGTGATAGCGTTATAGTAGGTATTAATGAAAGTGCATTGCTTAAAAGTGCCATGCTGCTTTACATGTTGCCACTTGCAACTATGTTAATAGGCGCCATATTAGCAAAGCAGGTTAACAATACCGATGTTGCTGCCATGCTAGGTGCGGTTTTGGGTTTGGCAGTTGGTTTTTTATGGGTAAAAGGCCATACAGAATCTAGTCGATATTTTTTACAGCAACAACCAGTTATTTTGCGATTAGCAGGTAACGAAACTGAAATAAAACTGAGTTAAATTCAGTTTTTATTAATTTTATAAGGAATTTAGATGTTAAAAAAATGGATTTCTAGCGTAGCTCTTGGTTTTGCTATTATTGGTTTTAGCCAGATTGCTACTGCCAAAGACTTACCTGATTTTACCGAGTTAGCCGAAAAACATGGTGCAGAAGTCGTTAATATTAGTGTTACCCAAATAGCACAAGCTGGCGCCAATGGCGGAGCACCGTTTCCTTTTCCACCTGGCATGCCAGATGATGAAAACCTACAAGAATTCTTTAAGCGTTTTGGCATTCCCGGCACGCCAGGCAGCCCTGGTCAAGGTGGTCAAGAGTATAAATCTTCATCATTAGGTTCAGGCTTTATTATTAGCAGCGACGGTTATATTTTAACTAATGCACACGTGGTGAGCGAAGCCGATGAAGTGTCTGTTAAGTTATCTGATAAACGTGAATTTAAAGCCAAAATTATTGGTTTTGATAAACGTACCGATGTGGCGCTTATTAAAATTGAAGCCTCCAATTTACCTAAAGTAACTATTGGTGACCCCTCTGCACTTAAGGTTGGGCAATGGGTTGCTGCAATAGGCTCGCCATTTGGCCTAGAAAATACGATGACAGCTGGTATTGTAAGTGCCAAAGGCCGTGCCTTACCACAAGAAAATTTTGTACCATTTATACAAACAGATGTTGCCATTAACCCTGGTAACTCTGGTGGGCCTTTATTTAATTTAGCTGGCGAAGTAGTTGGTATTAACTCTCAAATTTATAGCCGTAGTGGTGGCTCTGTGGGGCTGTCGTTTTCTATACCGATTGATGTGGCAATTGATATTTCTAACCAACTCAAAACTAGCGGCAAAATTACGCGCGGTTGGCTAGGTATTGCTATTCAAGAGCTTACTAAAGAGCTTGCCGAGTCATTTGGAATGAAAAACACTAACGGTGCATTAATTGCAGGGGTTGAAAAAAACGGCCCTGCAGATAAAGGCGGTTTAGAAGCAGGTGATGTTATTACCAAATTTGATAACAAACCGATTGTAAGCTCAAGTGATTTACCGCGAGCAGTAGGTGCAACCAAACCAGGCAAAGTGGCTGCAGTAGAAATTTTGCGTAAAGGCGCTGCTAAAAACTTAAATATTGGTGTGGGTGAAATGCCAACAGACCCAAGCGAGGCGGCTGCCCCAAGTAAAGCACCCGCTAAAGCTGAAGCCAACAAAATCGGTTTAACTTTAAAAGAGCTTACACCGCAACAAAAGAAAAAGTTGAATGGTAAAAACGGCTTGTTGGTGGTTGATAGTGTTGGTGCAGCGGCACAAGCAGGTATTCGCCGTGGTGATGTTATTTTAGGTTTAAATAACAATGAAACGCAAAGCGTAGAGCAATTTAACAAACAAATTAATGGCGTTGCAGCGGGTAAAACAATCGCGGTGCTAGTGCAACGTGCCGATAGCACTTTGTATGTGCCAATAAAAGTTAGTAAATAATTAGTTTGAAATGTAAAAAGCCCGCTTAAAAGCGGGCTTTTTACAACAGCTAATACAATCAATAAATGGTCTATTTGATGGTTGCTAAAGCTTGCCGAGTTTTAATTTGGGGTCTATTTGGGGCAGCTTTTCAATTTCTGGGCGGGCAAACAAAAAGCCTTGAAAGTATGACACCCCCAGCATTTGCAATGCTCTGTATTCAGCAATCGTTTCAATTCCCTCAGCAATCACTAAAATATTGAGCAAGCGGCAGGTTGTTAGCACGCCTTGCACCACCGCTGCGCGTACGGGGTCAGAATCAATATTGCGCACCAATTCTATATCTAATTTAATTGTATGCGGCCTAAAATTAACCAATAAATTTAGCCCTGAGTAACCCGCACCAAAATCATCAATTGCAATATTAAACTGTTGATTTTTATATTCATCGACAATGTTTTTAAGGTGCTCATAACTGGATACTTTTTCAGTTTCTGATAGCTCGAAAATAATTTGATTAGTGGGTAATTGACACTTTTTAGCTGCAGCTAACGTTAATCTAATGCAACTAGCGGGCTGATAAACGGCATTGGGCATAAAATTGATAGAAAGCTTGGTTTTAATACCAAGACTAGAGGCAGTTTCAATTGCCATTACGCGACAGGTTTGATCGAACCGATAAACTTGGTCTGGTGTTAGCTTTGAAATAACTTCAAAAGCAGATTCACCATTTCTGCCACGCACTAAGGCTTCGTAAGCATACACTTCGCCTGTATCGCCATTTACAATAGGCTGAAACGCCATTTGTATATTAAAGTCGATTGCTAAATTATCTCTACAGTTTGCGCAGCCGAGTGCTTCTTCATCACCCTTAAAAAATTTTTCTAAATACATATTGTGAATTTACATGATGGTTAATATGGTTGGTAATATAGTTAAATGTTACAGATTTATTTTAAACCCAATCGCTTAAATAAGCCAATTACAATCACCAGCAAAATTATCACCCCAAAATCACAGCCACAATAATTATTAAATTCATCAACTTGCAAAGCAATTAATTACAACTTAATCAAGCATTTGTTGTAAAATTGTGGGTATTGTGAAAAGGCGCTTTTAGCGCCTTATTTGTTTGTATAAAGTATAAGTTTAAGCCTAAAAGTAAACATGAAAAACATCCGTAATTTCTCTATTATTGCCCACATCGACCACGGTAAATCTACCTTGGCTGACCGCATTATTCATTTGTGCGGTGGCTTAGAAGATCGTGAAATGGAGGCGCAGGTTTTAGACAGTATGGATATTGAGCGCGAGCGTGGCATTACCATTAAGGCGCAAACGGCGGCCTTAGAATACAAGGCTGATGACGGGCAAATATATCAACTTAACTTGATTGATACGCCAGGCCACGTAGACTTTAGTTATGAAGTTTCGCGTTCTCTTTCTGCTTGTGAAGGCGCGCTGTTGGTAGTGGATGCTAGTCAAGGTGTTGAGGCGCAAAGTGTGGCAAATTGTTATACAGCGCTAGATTTAGGTGTAGAAGTAACTGCGGTTTTGAATAAAATTGACTTGCCATCTGCTGACCCAGATCGCGTAATTCAAGAAATTGAAGATGTAATTGGTATTGATGCATCTGACGCGGTACGTTGCTCTGCCAAAACTGGCTTGGGCGTGCGTGATGTGCTAGAGGCTGTAATCGCCAAAGTACCATGCCCCAAAGGCAATATCGACGGGCCTCTCAAGGCATTGGTCATTGATGCTTGGTTTGATAATTATGTGGGTGTAGTTATGTTGGTGCGCGTCATAGATGGCGTATTAAAACCTAAAGATAAAATTCGCCTAATGGCTACTCGAGCTGAGTTTTTATGCGAACAAGTGGGTGTGTTTACACCAAAATCTTTGCAAAAAACTTCACTTTCAGCAGGCGAAGTAGGTTTTATTATTGCAGGCATTAAAGAATTAGCCAGCGCTAAAGTGGGCGATACCGTTACTTTGGTGAGCAAGCCTGCAGCCCAAGCTCTAGGTGGTTTTAAAGAGGTCAAGCCACAGGTGTTTGCTGGTCTATATCCAGTTGAATCTAACCAGTTTGAAGCTTTGCGCACCGCACTAGAAAAATTAAGTTTAAATGATGCCAGCCTGCTATTTGAGCCTGAAAATTCAACCGCCTTGGGCTTTGGTTTTAGATGTGGCTTTTTGGGGTTGCTGCACATGGAAATCGTACAAGAGCGCTTAGAGCGCGAATACGATATGGATTTGATTACCACCGCGCCAACTGTGGTGTATGAGCTCATGTTAAAAGATGGCACCGTTCAACAAATTGAGAATCCTTCACGTTTGCCTGATATGTCGCGCATTGAAGAAATTCGTGAGCCTGTGATTAACGTTAATTTACTAATGCCACAAGATTACGTAGGCCCAGTGATGACGCTGTGTAACGGCAAGCGTGGCGTGCAAAAAAATATGCAATACATGGGCAGGCAAGTCATGTTGAGCTACGAAATGCCGCTAAATGAAGTGGTTTTAGATTTTTTTGATAAATTAAAATCGGTGTCGCGCGGCTATGCGTCAATGGATTACGAATTTTTAGAGTTCCGTGCGGCCGATTTAGTAAAGCTGGATATTATGGTGAACGGTGAACGTGTGGATGCACTGAGCTTGATTGTGCATCGCGCCAACAGCCGATACCGAGGTGGTCAGGTGGCAGAGAAAATGCGCGAACTGATTCCGCGCCAAATGTTTGATGTGGCGATTCAAGCTTCAATCGGTGCTACTATTATTGCGCGCGAAACGGTAAAAGCCATGCGCAAAAACGTGATTGCCAAATGTTATGGCGGCGATGTATCACGTAAACGCAAATTACTGGATAAGCAAAAAGAAGGTAAAAAACGCATGAAGCAAGTCGGTAATGTGGAAATTCCGCAAGAAGCGTTCTTGGCTATTTTGCGCGTTGAAGATAAGTAGTCAAATAATTATCAAATCCTAAGCAATTAACAAAACTCAATAGATTTTAAAATAAGCTCAAAGGTTACCTATGTATTTTGCTTTATTTATGGTGGTTATACTGGTGATAACAGGTGCAATTTGGCTGTTAGATAAATTTGTGTTGCGTGCAAAACGACCTGTAGGCATTGCGGACCCTTGGTATGTGGAATATGCCAAAAGCTTTTTCCCTGTGATATTGCTCGTGTTTACGCTACGCTCTTTTTTGGTAGAGCCATTTAAGATTCCATCAGGCTCAATGATGCCGACTTTGCTAGCTGGCGACTATATTCTAGTTAACAAATTTGTTTACGGCTTTCGTGTGCCTATTTTAAACAATACATTTATTGATATGCATCAACCCAAACGTGGTGATGTATTTGTGTTTCATTATCCGCCACAGCCAACTATTGATTATATTAAGCGGGTGGTAGGTTTGCCAGGCGATACCATTCAATATCAAGATAAACATCTCATTATTAACGGTAAAGCATTAGATATGCAGTTTAAAAGTGATTACAAATATGTGATGAGTTTTAAAGATATAGATGGCACACCACGCGAAAACGATATGACTGCGCAGCAATCTGCCGAGCAATTAGGTGATATTAAGCATGATGTTTTGATTCATGATATTCCAAACCAGTATCCATCTGACTCACCTGGTGATAAGCTACAAAATGGTGAAACAATAACCGTACCTGCAGGCCATTATTTTGCAATGGGGGATAATCGCGACAATAGTGCCGATAGCCGGGTTTGGGGTTTTGTGCCAGAACATAATTTAGTAGGTAAAGCATTTTTTATCTGGTTTAACTTTGATCAATTCGACCGAATTGGCAATGCTATTCAATAACGTCATGGGAGTTAATATGAAACATAAAAATCAACCAGCACTTGCAAAACAAAAAGGCATGACTTTTATCGGCATGGTGATTGTGATAGCAGCCGTCGTTTTTTTTGCCGTTTTGGGTATGAAAGTTGGGCCAGCTTATTTAGAGTTTATGAATATTAAAAATGCCATTAAAAAAATATCGAACGAGGGGGCTTTTAATAGCATGAGCAAAACAGAAATTATTAAAGCATTTGATAAATCGGCTCAAATTGACGATTTTAATAGCGTAACAGGCGCAGACTTAATAATCGCAAAAACGGATGCTGGCAATGTAGTTTCTGCTGAATATCAAAAAGTGATACCCATTTTTGCTAATGCCAGCGTTTTACTCGATTTTAATGCTACATCAGCTAAGTAATTTTCTAAATGTCTTTAGATAGCCTCGCCAATCGCATTGGTTATCAGTTCAAAACGTGTACGCTACTTACACAAGCGCTTACGCACCGTAGTTTTAGCGCCAACAACAACGAGCGCTTAGAATTTTTAGGTGATGGAGCGCTTAATTTTATTATTGCAAACCAGCTGTATAATCGCTTTAGTAAGTTGCCAGAAGGCGACTTAAGCAGATTGCGCGCTGCTTTGGTTAAAGAATCTACTCTTTCAGAGATTGCCATAAGCCTCAACATCGGTGAGCTACTCAAACTAGGTGAAGGCGAGCTTAAAAGTGCTGGTTATAAGCGACCGTCAATTTTAGCTGATGCGCTAGAAGCCATTATTGGTGCGGTGTATTTAGATGGTGGCTATGACGCAGCAGAGGCAGTGGTGATTGAATTATATCAAGCCAGATTAGTTGATATTGACCCAAAAGTGATTGATAAAGATGCTAAATCACAACTGCAAGAATACCTACAAGGTAAAAAAATAGACCTGCCTGATTACAATGTAGTACTTATTGAAGGTGAAGCCCATGCCCAAACCTTCAAAGTAGAATGTGCTATTAAAAAGTTACAGCTTGCAACGACAGGCGAAGGCACCAGCCGCCGCATTGCTGAGCAACAATCAGCACAATCCGCTTTAGACATAATATCTGCCAGAAAAACAGTGAAGTGAGACATTAATAATGACCGACAAATTAGCCGAATACCCAAATGAAAAACCGCAAGAAGATGCCACTGCATTTAGATGTGGCACTGTTGCCATTGTTGGCCGGCCCAATGTAGGTAAATCTACTTTACTTAATCATATTTTAGGCATGAAGTTAGCGATTACATCGCGCAAAGCCCAAACTACACGCCACCGTTTATTGGGTATTCACACCACACAAAACACACAATTTTTGTTTGTCGATACGCCAGGGTTTCAGCAAAAACATTTAAATGCGCTTAATAAAGGCTTGAATAAAACGGTTACTCAAGTATTGACTGAGGTTGATGTGGTGCTGTTTGTAATAGAACCCATGAAATTAGGTGAGGCCGATACCAAAGTACTCAGTTTGTTACCAAAAGACAAACCAGTTTTATTGGTTGTGAATAAATCCGATTTAATGGGTGATAAAAACAATCTACTACCGCTAATTCAAGATTTTGATTTGTTGCATCCATTTGTTGGCATTATTCCAGTTAGTGCTAAAAAGAGCCTGCATTTAGATGAATTGCTTGAAACCACTCGTCGCTATTTGCCTGAGCAAGCGGCTATTTATGGTGAGGATGAGTTAACTGACAAAAACGAACGCTTTTTGGCGGCCGAACTAATTAGAGAAAAAATATTCAGATTATTAGGTGATGAAATACCGTATTCGGTGACAGTTGAAATTGAGAAATTCGAAACCGTGAACAATTTGCGTCGTATTTTTGCAGCAATTATTGTCGATAAAGACAGTCAAAAACCCATGTTAATTGGCAAGGGAGGCGAGAAAATGAAACAAATTTCTACCGAAGCGCGCCAAGATATGGAAAAATTATTTGGTAGTAAAGTTTACCTAGAAACATGGGTAAAAGTAAAAGGTGGCTGGGCTGATGACGAAAGGGCGCTAAAAAGTTTGGGATATTAAACTTGATTGCTTAAATATGGATACGTGTAATGCCTAACAATGTATTTAATATTCCTGTTTACGGCAAACCAATTGAGTTAGCCGATCAAGGTGTTTACTACGCTATTAACCGTAAAACGGGCCGCATTAACAACGTATTTCATCTGAAATATGATGGTGAAGATTGGTGTTTATATCAGCTAAAAAACACCACCAAAGAGGGAGAAATGGGTTGGATTATTTTGGCTGATAATGGAGATTATCCGCTAAAAAATGTGAGTGTTGATGACACTAAAAATCATTTTGATAAACCCGAATATGCTGAGCCAAAAGGTGCTTGGCAGCTAATGCGAAATTCGCGCTATGGTTTTGGTAAATTTACGCCAATTCTTGCTGATGAGCCCATTAAGTATGCGATGATTTTGTTTTCTGGTGCAGAAATGCTAGTACCACTTTTAATACTAAAAGCCGATGACGATACACAACAAAGTTTGGGTGAGTAACAACGTTAATGTCTGTAACTGCACTAAGTAAAGCCAAACAAGATAATAGCAAGCTAGCCAGCCATAAGTTTGTCAATCAACCAGTTTACGTGCTGCACACCTACCCGTTTAAAGAAACCAGCTTAGTGGTTGAGCTGTTTAGTCATCAATTTGGCCGCATTGCAGCTGTGGCCAAAGGTGCGCGTAGGCCGCATTCTGCCATGCGTGGCATGCTGCAATCGTTTCAGCTATTGTCTGGCGCTTGGTCTGGCAAAAACGAGCTTAAAACTTTGCATAGTTTAGATTGGAGCGCTGGCTTAACCTTGATAAAAGGTGAAGCACTAATGTGTGGCTTTTATCTGAACGAGCTGTTGTTGCGTTTACTGCCGCGCGAAGATGCGCACGAAGATTTGTTTGCTTACTACATGGCTACACTTAACACGCTAGCTACAGCTGATAATTTGGCTATTACATTGCGCCGTTTTGAGCTTAAAATGCTGCAAGAAATGGGTTACGCGGTGCCTTTGTTAACTGACGAAAACGATGTAGCAATAGACAAAAATAAAGCTTACCGTTATGAGGCAGAATATGGTGCTAGCGAGCTAAATGGCAGTAAAAATAAACATCAAAATGGCGTACAACTAAGCGGTAAAACCTTGCTAGATATGGCACGTGATGATTATGCCGATGCTGTAACGCAAAGCCAAAGCAAACAACTTATGCGCTATTTATTGGCACATTATTTGGGTGATAAGCCGCTACATACCAGGCAGCTTTTAATAGATTTACAAGGATTATAGAGAGTTTAAAAATGATTAAATTAGGCGTGAATATTGACCATGTAGCGACTATTCGCCAAGCCCGTGGCACCAAATATCCAAGTGTGGTGCAAGCGGCACTACGTGCCGAGCAATCTGGCGCCGATAGTATTACTCTGCATTTGCGTGAAGATAGACGCCATATGCAGGATGCAGATATTTTTGCATTGCGCCCCTTGCTGCAAACTAAAATGAATTTAGAAGTAGCCGTAACCGATGAAATGATTGGTATTGCCTGCCAAGTGAAACCGCAAGATGTTTGTTTGGTGCCAGAGCGGCGCGAAGAGCGCACAACCGAAGGTGGCTTGGATGTGCTTGCGCACTTTGATAAGGTTGATGCGGCTTGCAAAAAACTAGCTGAGAATGGCATTCGCGTGTCGTTGTTTATTGGGCCAGATATGAACCAAATTGATGCGGCCAAAAAAACTGGCGCACCAGTGATTGAGCTGCATACTGGTACGTTTGCTGATGCCGAAGATGATGCATCAAAAACCATTGAATTGGCGCGTATTAAACAAGCGGTTAGCTATGCCAAAAAGCTAGGTTTAGTGGTGAATGCAGGGCATGGCTTGCACTACCACAATGTGCATGAAATTGCGGCTATTGCTGGCATTGATGAGCTAAATATTGGCCACGCCATTGTGGCGCATGCTTTATTTGTCGGTTGGGATGAAGCCGTGCGTGAGATGAAAGCTTTAATTAAAGAAGTGGCGTGCCAATAAATCGCTTTATGTCATTCTGTCGAACGATAGAATCTGACGCTAATATTCACAAGATGCTGAATCGGTTTCAGCATGCCAAAAAACGATGATTTTTGGTATAGGTACAGATATTGTTGAAGTATCGCGTATTGAGGCATCTATTGCTCAATTTGGTGATGATTTTGCCCAGCGTATTTTAGCGGAAAGCGAATTACCCAGCTATCAAATATCGCTTATTAAGCCACGCTTTTTAGCCAAACGCTTTGCAGCAAAAGAAGCGTTCTCTAAAGCGCTGGGTACTGGTTTACGTGCGCCTGCTACTTTTCAAAATATTGCTGTTTCTCATGATGAATTAGGCAAGCCTATATTAATTTTGGCAGCAGAATTACAAGACTTTTTAGCAGCTAAAAACATCACGCAAATGCATATTAGCATTAGTGATGAAAAAAACTTAGCGGCTGCATTTGTGGTGCTAGAAACGTAAAAATTTACAGTAATCATGAAATTAAAAAATCGTCATGCTGAATAAAGTGGATTTTGAGAGCCCCGATGTTGATAGAAGATTCGGTGGCGTAAAGCGTTTATATGGCGATTTTGGATTAGCTAAGCTGCAAACTGCCCATGTAGTGGTTATCGGTATTGGTGGTGTAGGTAGTTGGGCGGCAGAGGCCTTAGCCCGTAATGCTATTGGTAAAATCACCTTAATTGATTTAGATAATATTGCTGAGAGCAATGTGAATCGGCAAATTCATGCGGTAGATGGCGCATTTGGCAAAGCAAAAATTACCGCCATGAATGAGCGCATTTTAAGCATTAACCCCAGCTGTGATGTGCGCGAAATTGAAGATTTTGTTACCCCTGAAAACATCAGTGAAATATTGAGTTTTAATTGCAACGTCATACTCGATTGCATTGATGACGCGCAAGCTAAAGTTGCGTTAGCGGGTTTTTGTAAATCGAAAAAAATTTCGCTAATTATGGCTGGCAGCGCAGGCGGCAGGCTAGACCCAACACGAATTAAGGTGGCCGATTTGGCCAGTGTTACGGGTGACAGGCTGCTGGCTAAAGTACGTAACCAACTGCGCCGTGATCATCAGTTTCCTAAAGCTAGCAACAGCAAAAAATCGGCTAAATTTGATGTGACTTGCGTATTTTCTGATGAGCAGGCGATTAAGCCCCAAAGCAATAAACCTGAAAGCAAGCAATCTGATGAGGCTTGTGCGCTTGATATTGATAATAATGGCGCATCTATCACTGGACTAAACTGCGCGGGCTATGGTTCTAGCGTCTGCGTAACAGCGCCATTTGGCTTTACTGCCGCACAATTGGCTATAAATTTTATCCTTGCTTGAACCTCAAGCACACAAAATAGTCATGTAAAGGTGGCTAAAAACATCTCTTTTAAAGGTAACAAAAGCAACTTACCAAGTAAGCCATGCGCGGTTTGTGGGCTAGAGATGACATGGCGTAAATCATGGGCCAAAAATTGGCACGAAGTAAAATACTGTAGTGAAAAATGTAGAAAAACCAAAACATAATGCGGCATTTAATTTTAATTCTTGGCGACCAACTTAACTTAGATAATCCTGCATTAGAAGGTTTTGACGCAAGCCAAGACCACATTTTAATGGTGGAATGTGTGGGCGAAGCCAGCCACGTGTGGAGCCACAAGGCGCGAATTGTACTGTTTTTATCGGCCATGCGGCATTTTCATGCATGCCTTGTAAGCCGCATGGATATTGGCTTGCAGAGCACTTATTTAAAGCTCGGTGAGCATGATTTTGTTCATTTAAAAGATGCTTGGGCGCATTATGTTAGCGCTTTTAACCCGCAAAAAATGATTGTTTGTGAGCCTGGCGAATACCGATTAGAACAAGATTTAATTAAGATTTGTGCCCAAACCAATACGCAATTGGTGATTCGCGATGACACGCATTTTATGTGTTCAAAAGCTGATTTTAAGCATTGGGCAAAAGCAGGTAAGCAGTTGCGGATGGAGTTTTTTTACAGGCAAATGCGCCAAAAATATGCGGTATTAATGCAGGGCAAAGAGCCAGTTGGTGGCGAATGGAATTACGATGCACAAAATCGTAAAACATTTGGAAAAATGGGGCCGCAAAATGTGCCTTCTGCCCCACAAGTTAATATCGATAGCACAACTCAAGCTGTGATAGAAATGGTTGAGAAAACTTTTTCAAACCATCCTGGTAGTTTGAAATACTTTATTTGGCCAGTAACACGCGAAGCTGCCTTGCAGTTTTTAGAAGATTTTATTACCAACAAACTAATGGGTTTTGGTGATCATCAAGACGCTATGTGGGCAAATGTGCAAGCCAATATTGTGGCAACCCAAAGCCCATATTTATGGCATTCTTTATTATCTACATCGCTTAATTTAAAACTGCTTAATCCGCGTGAAGTGATAGCTGCAGCGGTTGCCGCTTATGACAAACACCAGCTACCACTAGCCAGTGTAGAAGGATTTATTAGGCAAATTTTAGGCTGGCGTGAATTTATTCGCGGTGTTTATTGGCTAGATATGCCGCAAATGAGTGAAAGCAACCACTACCAGCATAATCGTCAATTACCAAGCTGGTATTGGTCTGGCGACACACAAATGAATTGCATGAAACAAACCATTAATGACACGCTTAGTTATGGTTATGCCCACCATATTCAGCGTCTTATGGTGACGGGTATGTTTGGTATTTTGGCCGAGCTTAATCCGCGTGAAGTAGAGGCTTGGTATTTGGCGGTGTATGTAGATGCGGTAGAGTGGGTGGAGCTGCCCAATGTGGCGGGCATGGCTTTATATGCAAATGGTGGCCGATTTACTAGCAAGCCTTATGTAGCCAGCGGTGCGTATATTAATCGTATGAGCAATTACTGTGGTAGCTGTAAATATAAGCCAGATGTAAAAACAGGTGCAAATGCTTGCCCAACAACTACTTTATATTGGCATTTTTTAATTAAGCATTACGATACATTTTCGCGCAACCCACGCACTGCTTTAATGACAAGAAACGTAGATAGATTTAGCGCTGATGAAGTAGCTGCCATTACACAATCGGCGCAAATATTACTTAGCAATTTAAATGATATTTGAGTAGATGCACATTAAAATACAAATTTCACAAAACTGTCATATTTAAGCATCTAAACTGTCATAACATATCTGCTATGACATCTACCACCCTAAAACTGCTAGACCGCGACCAGAGTATTTTAAGCTTTAATAGCCGCGTGTTATCACTGGCAGAACGCCAAGATTTTCCTTTACTCGATCGCCTAAAATTTTTATGCATTGTGGCTTCAAACTTAGATGAGTTTTTTGAAGTAAGAATGGATGCTCAACTTGATGCGATGCGCGGCAACATTAAAAGAGGTTTGGTCACAGAAAAAACTTTTCATGAGGCATCAAACCTTGCCCATGATTTGGTAAGACGCCAATATGCTTTGTTTAATCAAGCATTAACACCCGCCTTAAAGTTGGCTGGTATCGATATTTTAGCCAATGTAGAACATAGTCAGCATCAAATAAAATGGACGTCTAACTATTTTGAATCTAACGTAAAGCCACTGTTATTACCCATCGCGCTAGATCGCTCGCATCCATTTCCACTGGTTGCCAGTAAAGCGCTACATTTTATTGTAGAGTTAGCTGCCGATAAACCAGGTGGCCAAACTAGTATTAATATTATTCGCGTGCCGCGCGCTTTGCCTAGGGTATTTCAGCTGCCAAAAAATGGCTCGCCACACCAGCAATTTATTACGCTAACCAGCATTATTGAGGCGTATTTGCCAACGCTGTTTGCCAAAAAAACCATACTAAGTTACTCGCAGTTTAGGGTAACGCGCCATTCTGATTTGGCATTAGATGAAGATGACATTAGCGACTTGCCCAAAGCCTTGCGCCAAGAACTTGCGCAGCGCCCATTTGGCGAAGCAGTTCGCTTAGAGGTTTCGCAAAGCTGCGTTGCGCATTTGTCCGATTTTTTATTGGCCGAATTTAATCTAACGCCAGCATCGCTTTATCCTGTGCAAGGCCCGGTTAATTTAGGGCGTTTAATTTCATTAACCGGTTTAGCGCATGGTGTGGACGCCACTGGTGCCGATTTAGCCTTTGTGCCGTTTAAGCCCGTTTGGCCAAAGCAACTTAAATACGATGAATCGTTTTTTAGCCAATTGCAGCAGGGTGATGTATTAATTCATCGGCCGTATGAAAGCTTTGATGCGGTC
>JANMNC010000094.1:0-15410 GCA_031373695.1 Methylotenera sp.
GATATTCGACTCATGGGGCGGCGCGCTTTCTCACAATGCCTATAAAGAATTCTCACTTAATTACATGCAAAAAATCGTGGCAGGTTTAACCAAAAGCAATGAAGGTAAAAAAGTGCCTAGCGTGGTATTCACCAAAGGCGGCGCTTTATGGTTAGAAGCCCAAGCCAACATTGGCGCAGATGCGCTTGGATTGGATTGGACAGTAGATATTGGCAATGCTCGCAAACGTGTGGGCGATAAAGTGGCGTTACAAGGCAATCTAGACCCTGCAATTTTGCTATCAACCTCAGCAGCTATTGAAAAAGAAGTAGTGAATATCTTAGCCAGCTACGGCCACGGTAATGGCCATGTATTCAATTTAGGCCACGGCATTACACAATGGACGCCGCCAGATAATGCGGCAGCGATGTTAAATGCAGTGCGTGAACATAGTAGGCAGTATCATCAGTAAAATAAAAGCCCGCATGATGCGGGCTTTTTTGTAGTCGTTAATTAAAGCGACATGCGTTTAAGGGTGTCGTCTTTATCAATAAACTTATGTTTGAGCGCACCCACAATATGCAAAATAAGCATGACTAAAATAATTATGCCAATTAACTCGTGTACTTCTTCAAAAACTTTGCGCATGGGCGTGTTATCTAGGCCTTTAATAAACGGTATGCCAAACCATTTAATGCCGTATTTACTGTAAGTAGCCATAATGACACCGCTGACGGGTAAGGCAATCATTAACAAATATAACAAGTGGTGTGTACCTGTGGCGAGTTTACGTTCCCAAGATTTGTAGCTAATTAACAGGGGTGGTGGTTTATGGGTAATACGCCACAAAATACGTATTGCGATTAAGGCTAAAATTGTGACACCTATTGATTTGTGCAGATTAAAATAAAAGGTGCGTGGGCTGGCCTCTTCAGCTAGCTGCCATGAATAAATGCCCCAATCAAATAAATCATAAGCCAATTGCTTGGGCGCCTCTTTTGGTAGGTCGCTCATGTACCAACCTAATGCAAACATGCTAAAAATGGCGATAGCAATAAGCCAGTGCAACACGATGGCTGTTTTGGTGTAACGACTATTGCTAACCATATTATCTGAACTACTCATAAATAACCTTTCATCTAAAATCTAAAGTATTGATTTGTGATTTTGAATGTAACATTGGTCACAATGCTTACATCACATTTAACTTAATATTAGCGTATTCTAAGCGATTAAATGGGTTTAAACACTAAATAAGGATGTAAATAATGCAGCGATTTTCTTTACTATTGGTGAGTTTTATTTTAATAAGTTGTACGGCTACACAAGAAAAAACGGTTGCAATAAAAGAGAGTGCTTTTGCGATAGAAGATGTGGGCAATGGTGTGTATGTGCACCATGGTAAGCATTTAGATATTGATGAAGGCTATCAAGGTGATATATGCAACATCAGCTTTGTTGTGGGCAGCCTTGGGGTAGCGGTTATAGACACTGGTGGTAGCTTAAAAGTGGGAAATCAATTGCTTCATGCGATTAAAAAAGTGACAGATAAGCCAGTTTTATATGTTATCAATACGCATGTACACCCTGACCATATTTTTGGAAATGCGGCTTTTTTACCAAGCAACGCTAGCGAAGCAAAGCCGCAGTTTGTAGGCCATGCAAAATTAGGTGATGCCATGCAATTACGCAAAGAAGCTTACGATAAGTTAAATGCTAAGTATTTGGGCGCAGATGCTAAAGGCAGCGAGATTGTAAAACCAACCATATTGGTAAAAGATTCAATCGATTTAGATTTAGGTGACAGAACGTTAAAAATTACTGCTTACCCAAATGCGCATACCAATACAGATGTCTCAGTGATTGATAGTAAATCCAGCACATTATTTACAGGTGATTTATTGTTTATTGAACGCACACCTGTGATAGAGGGCGATATTAAAGGCTTGATAGCCACAATAGATGTGCTAAAAACATATCCTGTACAGCAGGTTGTGCCAGGCCACGGCCCCGTAACTAAACAATGGTTGCAGGCACTTACTAATGAGCAGCGCTATTTAATGGTTATGCTAAGTGATATTAGGGCCAATATAAAAGCTGGCAAAAGTATGGAGCAAGCCATGGATACTGCTGCAGAGGGAGAAAGAGGCAATTGGAAATTGTTTGAAATAGCTAACAGACGCAATGTGAATACTATTTACCCTGCGCTAGAATGGGAATAAGCAGCTGTAAAAAAAGCGGCTACTAAGGCCGCTTTTTTTGTATCTATTATTTTAAACTGTTAAATATGTGGTTTATTTTTTTAGATTATCAACACTAAAAGCAGTTACAGAGTTTAAATAAAGCATTAATAAACCACCAGCAATAGCTAAATATTGCAGCACAGGCAAATGTAGCAAAAATGAAATGATGACGGCATAAACCGCCATAAATAATGCAAAAAACTTGGTTTTAAAGCCAACGAATAAAGCCAAGCCGCCTACAAATTGAATCAGAATAATAAGAGGTGCAAAAATACTGGCTAAGCCTAAGCTTCCTAAACCCATTTGATATTCTTGGTAACCATTTGGATTATTAAAAAAGCCAACAATTAACATGACAATTTGTAATAAAAAAACTTGTGCGAGTAAAATACGTGCAATAGTAGATAAATAACGTTGCATAAAATACCTTTAAAAATTCATAAAATATTAGCCTGCATAATGCACCCAACACATCAAATTCGCAAGTATTGTTAACATGAAGCTGCCATTAGCTAACATTAATATTAGCCAAGTTAATTGGATTGACGCAGAGCACAATTTGCGTGAAGTGCGAACAGCCGTATTTATTATAGAGCAACAAGTAGAGCCAGATTTTGAATGGGATAACTTGGATGCAAATGCCATCCATTTGCTGGCAATTTGCGAAAATCAGGCCATTGCGTGTTTGCGTATTATCGATTACAAAAAAATAGGCCGCATGGCTGTGCTAAAGCCTTGGCGTGGTGTGGGTATAGGCAATGCTTTACTGCTTGAGGCCATTAAAATTTGTACTTTACATGGTAGCCAACAAATTAGTTTATCGGCGCAAACGCACGCAATTGGCTTTTATACCAAAGCAGGCTTTAAAGCGGTAAGTGTAGAATATTGCGATGTGAACATTCCACATGTTGATATGCAACTAACATTGCACATTCAGACGTGATTAAATTGATAGTATGCTGAAGCTTTTGGTAAAATAACGTTTTAATTCACCATTACTTTTTTAACTGAGAATCTTAAGAGAATATTATGTCTAAAATTATTTTAAAAGCAGGCGAAGCCACTGTATATACAGAAGGTAAAGATGTAACGGCAGCCATGCCAGAAATTTTAATCGGCGCTGTCGATGGCCCAGTAGGCCAAGCATTTGCTAACTTAATGGCGCAAAGTAAAGGTCACACGGCTATGTTTGCTGTGCGTGATATTAACCAATTAGTGCGCCCAGCTTGTATGATGGTGCCAAAAGTAACACTAAAAGGTAGCACTGATGTAGGCTTATTTGGTGGTGTGGTGCAAGCGGCAACGGCAGACGCGATTTTGGATTGCGTAATCGAAGGTATTATCCCAAAAGATCAAGTAAACGATTTATGTATTATTAGCTTGGTGTGGGTAGACCCTGGTTGTATTGCTTTAGAAAAAGAAGGCAAATTAGACAAAGCCGATATGTATAAAAACAACTACGATGCAACTAAGTTAGCCATTAAACGTGCATTAAATGACGAGCCAACTATTGATGAATTAATTGCAAACCGTCATAAAATTAAACACTGTATGTGGGAAGATTCTTGGGATCAAAAATAAGTATTAAAAGCATCATTAAAATAACTATCCGTTAATCTCAACATGAGTGCCCAACAGGGTTATTGACAAATTTAGTTGAAGTTTTATGATGAAGGTATGATTAATTTTGGAGGCATTATGGCTGAACACAACGTATGTATGGAAGCCTTTGAAAAGCTTTGTGCGGATGTAAATACCGACAAAAAATCTGCAATTGATCCATCGGATTATTGGCTATTTGAGTTGGGTTTTAGATCGGCAATAGAAGAGTTGTTGGCCATTTCAGATACTGGCTCGCAAACTAGAAAATTTGTTTCGCCACGTTTTCAAATGTTGGCAGATAAAATTTTAGAATCACGTTTGCATTAATATGCATTAAGCAAAAAGTAGATATTAAAAGCCGACTTGTTCGGCTTTTTTATTGGCGGTTTAATATTAGCCTTGTTTAATAGTTTGTAAGTATTTTTAGCTAACCAAGACTAATTAAAAGTGTTAGTTAAAAAAGGTTAGGGCAAATATGAATAGACGCAAATTTTTACTCTCAGCTGGCGCATTGCCTATGGTGGCCATGGTGCCTATAAAAGCCCAAGCAGCTAGCAGCAAAATTCATCAGCTAGAAGGCTCAGTTACCCTTAATAACAAGCGCTTAACAGCAGATTCTAGTATTCAATCAGGTGATGAAATTGTAGTTTCGCACGATGGAAAATTAGTATTTAGCATGGGGCAAGACGCATTTTTAGTGCGCGGCGGCAGTGTGCTAAGCGTTATCGCAGATGGCAATTTATTAATATCGTCACTTAGGCTAGTTACTGGCGCTGTGCTTGGCGTGTTTGGTAAACGCGTTAACACAACACGTATAGTCACCGCAACGGCCACCATTGGTATACGTGGCACAGCGGTGTATGTCGATGCAACACCCCACACTTGCTATACCTGTACTTGTTATGGGCGCACCGATT
Organism: Methylotenera sp.; assembly: GCA_031373695.1. GTDB lineage: Bacteria > Pseudomonadota > Gammaproteobacteria > Burkholderiales > Methylophilaceae > Methylotenera_A. The sequence continues at coordinate 4,742 of JANMNC010000094.1, forward strand.
TAGTTGTGGGTAACCAGCACGAAGATGTGCTGGCAACACACCATAACGCGCACGTGGTTACAACTACACAATCTGGTAGTTTGCAAATGCAAGCGTTTGAAGTAAAAGGCCATAATGATGACGAGCTTAGAATGCTTGAGACTTTGCTTGGGCGCAAACCAAGTTTTGATGCCTAATATTGATTGTTAATTTTAATATCTGGCTTTAACAGATAGCGTTAATTTTTTAGGATTTTTAGCGCCATTAAAATTTTTCTTACCGGGGTGGGAATCGCAGCACTAATAGCTTCATTAATAGGCAGCCAAATAGTTGCAGCTTGATTAATTTGCGGATTTTTATTGGTGTAAATTAGTAGTGGCGTAATGTGTAACTTAAAATGGGTAAATACATGCGTGAGTTTATCTAACGTATTGTCATGTAAATCTAGCGCATCAATACCAATAGAGTTATGACCTAGCTCATTAACACTTAGCCCATTAATACCAGTGCCGTCACCTACCTCTGGTAAGCTCCACAAGCCGCCCCAAATGCCAATAGGCGCTCGCTTTTCAAGCATCACTTCATGCCCATTAAATAACACCAGCATAGTGGTACTTTTTTCAGGTAATATTTTACGTGGCTTGGGCGTTGGCAGACTTTTAACAACATTGTGCGCTAGTGCTTGGCAGCTGTGGTTTACAGGGCAAATCGTACATTTGGGCTTTGCGCGCGTGCATAGCGTAGCGCCTAAATCCATTAGACCTTGTGTGTAAGCAATCGCCGCCAAGTTTTTATCAGCGCCATTTGGGTTTTCACGCTCTGCAATTTGCCATAATTGTTGCGCTACTTTTGGTGTGCCTGTGAAGCCTGCGATATTAAAGTGTCGTGCAAAAACGCGCTTTACATTGCCATCTAATATTGGTTGCGGGCTTTGCAGCGCAAAGGTAGAAATAGCTGCAGCGGTAGAGCGACCAATACCAGCAAGGCTTTGTATAGTATCAAAATTATGTGGAAAAATGCCGCCATAATCATCCATCACCACTTGCGAAGCGGCATGCAAATTACGTGCGCGTGAGTAATAACCTAAGCCGCTCCAATATTGCAATACGTCTTCTTGCGTTGCCGCTGCTAAGGCTGCAATGCTGGGAAATTTCTGCATAAATTTAGCATAGTAGCCAAGCACAGCGGTGACTTGCGTTTGCTGCAACATAATTTCTGAAACCCAAATTGCGTAGGGGTCAACCGTATTTTGCCAAGGTAAATCGTGGCGACCATGCAGTTTTTGCCAATCAATGATGTGTTGTGAAAATTGAGTCATGCGCACTTTATTAAACGATTGTTTTGCTTTTTTTGGGATTAACTTGCATCATATTTAGTCGTTATCTCAATAAGGAATAAATGATGAAACAATTATTAATGATGTTATTTTGTGTGTGCTTAGTGGCGGCGTGCAAAGCAATACCGCCTGGACACGACCCTAATGGGCCTGGCAATAGTGAAAACGCCCCTGGCCACAATAAACACGGTGATGGTCCAGGCAATAGTGAAAATGCGCCAGGGCAGAAGAAAAAGTATTAAAACGCATTATTTCAGCATCTCGATTTTGTTTAAAACTTAAATAATTCCTTTAGCGCTTTTTCTTTGGCTTGCTCTTTCAAAGATTTAGGTTCTTCAGCTGGTGCGGCGGGTTGGCTTGTTGTTGAATCCGTGGCTGGTGCAGCGGTATCTGCGGGTTTTTTCTTACCAAGTAAACCTTTTAGCGCCTCAACTTTATCGCCGCCGCCTATCAGCTCTTTTACAGCTGCACCTTTATCACCACCTACTTTATCTAGTAATTTAGATTGTGCTAGTGCTGTGCCTATTGCGGCAAAGTCCATTCCGTATTTAGGGTCTGCAAAGGTACCAGTAATTTTAACGGGTATAGCAATGCCGCTTAAATCATCTAGTTCTGCCCCGCCTTGGCCTTTAAGTGATTTAACAATAGTAGGTTTGGCTAGATAATTGATTTTTTCATTTCCAATATCAATATCACCACGGCTATCACCTTTGGCTAAACGCAATACGGGCGCTTTCATGGCTAAATCTTCGTTGTGTGCTATGCCATTTTTAATATCAAAAGTGGCGGTTAGCTCACTAAAATCAGTTTTCTTTTTATCATCACCACTCACAGCGTCTTTATTTTTAAAAATATTTACCTTGTTTTTAAGGTCGCGAATACTACCAGCAATATCTACGCCTTTTACTGCGCCATCGGCCAAATTAAGCGAAGCGTTGCCAAGCAAGCCTTTTTTAAGTGCGCCAACACTGTTGCCTTGTGTGCTTACATCAATATTCACAGTACCTGTGCCGCTTAACATGTCGTTATTAATCGCATCAACCATCAGCGGCCCAACAGAAACACTTTTCATACTTTGTTTAAACGCAATTGTTGGCGTGGCACGTGCATCTACTTTAAGTATGCCGCTCATGCTGCCTTGATATAAATTTGCAGAAAATGGCGAAAGCGTTGCAACGCCACCAGCAGCTTTTAAGCCTAAATTAACGTTTTCTGTTTTTACGTTAGCCAATTTAAGCCAACCAATTTTGGCCTCACCCGTGGCGTTAAGCTTTTTTAGCGCACTCAAATCAATAGCGGTGTCGCCTGTGCTTTTGGCTTTTGGGTCGCCTTTGGTCAGGTATCTATCGGCATCTAGCCTGTCAATTTTTATGGCAAAATTATAAGCTGGGTTGCTAAATTGGCTAATGCCTAGGTTGGCACTAATTTGGCTGTCATCTACTTTGGCAATAAAAGGGTTTAAGCTTAGTTTTTGGCCGTCTGCTTTTAAGCTCGCTTTTAAGTTAGAAATTTGGTATTTGTCATATTTCAAGCTACCAATGCGTAAATCGCCATCGGCTAGCAGCGTTTTTAATGCACTTAAGCCGCCACTTTCTTGGGCAGGCTTACTCGAGGCGCTATTAGCAGGGCCAGAAGCTACGTATCTATTGGCATCCAGAGCATCGATATTTAAATCAAATAAAAATTTAGGGCGCTCAAACTGGGTAATGCCAACACTGCCGTTAATTTGGCTGTCGTCAACTTTAGCGCTTAAAGGGTTTAAATTAAGGTTTTTGCCGTCACCTTTTAAATTAATATTGATATTGCTGGCACGTGTTTTGCCATATTTTAAGTTGCCAATTCTTATTTTTCCATCAGCATTGAGCGCTTTTAATGCACTTAAATCTAGCGGCTTATTGCTAGTGTCTTTTTTGGCAGGTTGTGCTGCTGTATATTTATCTAAATCTACGTTATCAATATCTAAATCAAACGTATATAAAGGCTTGGCAAAGTTGGCAATACCAACATTGCCCTTAATTTGGCTGTCATCTACTTTTACATTCAGACCGCTAAGTGCTAGTTTATCGCCATCGGCTTTTATGCCAACATTTAGGCCAGAAACACGATATTTGTCGTAAATAATGCTGCCGACATTTAACTTTCCGTCTAAGGTAATGTTTTTAAGCGCACTCATATCGGCAGGTTTGTTACTGGCTTTACTGTTGGCTGTGCTGTTGGCTGTGCTGGGTGCGCTCGATTTTGCCAGTAATTTATTAAGGTCTAGCTTATCGGCATTTAAGTTAAATTTAATATTTTGCTTTTTAAAACCAGCAATCGAAATATCGCCAATCAACTTGGTATCGGCCATATTTAGATTAAATTTGCTGTTAGCCAGCTCTTTTTTAATATCAGCATGCGCACCAATGTTGAAGCTGCCTTTCATGCCACCATTAGGTAGGCTTGGGTCTTTAATGTCTAAGTTACCCGCCAGTTTAGGTATGTCGAAAATTAAATCTTGAATATTGCCGCTAAAAGGCGAAGAGAACGTTCCCGTAACGGTGCGCTTGCCTTGCACGGCAGATAAATCGCCTGTTATGCCGCTACTTTGCAATGCTTTGGGTGAGCCTTTCATGTCGGCCAACACCATGTTGGCACTGAAAACGTCGCCATTTTTTTCTTGGGCTAGGCTAACCGTTAATTTTTTACTAGTCACTTCATCTTTTAAAATAATTAATGCAGGCGCGTTTAAATCAACTGTTTGTTTGGCGCCATCAAAATTGCCAGAGGCTACAAATTTTAGGTCATCCAGCAAAAATTCCATAAGCTCAGGCTTCGCGTCCACATCACCGCTCGCTTTAATATCCATGTCTTTGCCACCCAACATGTCGCCTGTAATATGGCTGTCTAAGCCTTTAACTTTGAAATGTTTGGTTTTAGGGTCAACTAAAAAATTGCCTTTAATGGTGGTGTTTGCAGCAATTTCGGGCTGGTTAGCGGTTAATGTGAAGTTGGTATCTAAGTCTACTGGCTCGGCTAAAGCAATGTGGCCAGATTTTAAATTTAGCTTACTCACACTATATTTCGCACCCGTGCCTTCATCGCTGTATTTCACATCAGAATTAGTGATGTTAATACCGTCAACATCAAATTTAATACTCGATTCTTCTTCATCTTTACTTAATAAATCATCAAAGTTGGTGGTGCCATCTTTATATTTAACAATATTGGCTTTAGCGCCATCCACGTAAATAGTATCAACTACCAGCTCTTTTTTAAGCAATGGCAATACAGCAAGTGCTACTTTTACGCTATTTACCGATGCAAACTCTTTATCAGATTTATGTTCAGAAATTGCGACTTTGCCAAGATTAGCGCCTATTTTTGGCCAAAAACTTAGTTTAATATCGCCTTCAATATTAAGTGTGCGCTCTTTTTTATCTTTAACGATTTTAATAATGTCGTCTTTGTAATCGTTAGGATTAAAAGTGGCAGCAAAATAAGCCACAATTGCCAGCACAATAACAACAATGCTACCAATGCCGTAAAGTGCGTATTTAATAAGTTTAGACATGAGATTTCTCGCTTTAAGCCAATATGTATTTTATGCTAATAATTTACAGATATATAGGTTTCAGATTGTGATACTTGTACACCGCTTACCAAAAATACAGCAAAACAGCCGTACCAAAAATAATGCGATACCAAGCAAACGCGGTAAAATCGTGGTTAGCTACATATTTTATTAATACTTTAATGACTAGTAAGGCCGATAAAAATGCAGTAATAAAACCTACTGCAAACAGTGGTAAATCGGCCACGCTTAGCATGTTCCAGCTTTTAATTAAATCGTAAGCGGTGGCGGCAAACATAATAGGTATGGCCAAAAAGAATGAGAACTCAGTTGCAGTTTGCCGCGTTAATCCAAATACCATGCCGCCCAATATAGTAGCGCCAGCACGCGATACGCCAGGCACTAGTGCCAGCGATTGTGCTAGGCCAATTTTAAGCGCCTGCGTTTTTGTAATTGTCTCAATTTGATCAGTGGCAGAATGGCTGGTGTACTTTTCGATAAGCAAAATAGCAAAACCGCCAATAATTAACGCGATGGCAACCGTGATGGGCGAAAACAAATATTGCTTAATAAAATCGTGAAACATTAAGCCCAGCAAGGCAGCAGGTATAAACGCGATAATTAAGTTGATGGTAAAACCTTGCGCAGAGGCATCATTGGTCATGTGCACAACGGTGTTTACTAAACGTTTTCTAAATTCGAAACAAACTGCCAATATTGCGCCTAGCTGAATCACAATTTCAAAAACATTGCCTTTGCCGTCATTAAAATTTAGCAAATCACCTGCAATAATTAAATGCCCAGTGCTACTAATAGGTAAAAACTCGGTGGCGCCTTCTACCAGCCCAAGAATAAAGGCTTTAAAAAGCAATATTAAATCCATAGTGTTATACCCATGCTGTTAAATTTATCATTCCATTTTATCAGGTTTAGCTAATAACAAAGGGCGCCGATGCGCCCTTTATCGTGAATCTTTTGTGATTGTACTTAAATCTTTTGTGATTGCACTTAGCTAGCTAATACGCCCTATTTCAACATGCCCAGCACTGAAGACAGTAAGCCGCCAGAGCTGTCTGTAACTTCACCGTTTGGTGTCATTTTATCTACCACGCCTGGTAAGTGTTGTGCAATTTGCGCGCTTAAGGTTTCTGGCGAAATGCCAAATTTTGCGGCCATTTCAGCAATGGCGCCGTTGCCCAATATGCTTGAAATTTGCTCTGCCGAAACAGGTAAATTTTCACCCTTGCCCACCCAAGATGCTGCTTGCTCGGCCAAGCCACCTGCTTTAAATTTTTCTAAAATGCCACCTAAGCCGCCATTTTGGTTAAACATTTCCATTGCAACTTGTGCCATACCGCCTTGTTCGCCGCCTAATACCTTGCCTAAAACCGTACTAGTTATGCTATCTAATAAACCCATTTTGCATCTCCAAAATTAATTAAAAAATACTCACATGAATATTTCAATATTTTTTTAAACTCATAAAGTTTAAACCCTAAATACCCAATGGTACATTAGTTGCTTAAGGTAAAACAAACTCAACATCATTTTTTACAATCGTTATAAAAGGAAACAGTATGAACCGCCAAGATGTCACCGAAATGATTATTGTTGCAAAACTAAGCAAAGGCTTAACTTGGGCTAGTATTGCCAGCGAAATCGGCTTATCTAAAGAATGGACTACCGCAGCCCTGCTTGGCCAAATGACATTAACGCAATCTCAAGCAATAGTAATTGGTAAAACGCTAGATTTACCAGCCGAAGCTGTAGCGCTGTTGCAGGTTGTGCCTTACAAAGGCAGCTTGCCCACAGCCGTGCCAACCGACCCTTTGCTTTACCGTTTTTATGAGCTGCTTAATGTGTACGGCACCACCATAAAATCGCTCATTAACGAAGAGTTTGGTGATGGCATTATGAGCGCGATTGATTTTTCTATGGATATTCAGCGTGAAGCTAATCCAGCAGGAGATCGCGTAAAAATTGTGTTGAATGGTAAATTTTTATCGTATAAAACGTATTAGCTTACGTAGGGGTGGGTTACGCCTAAAGCTTAACCCGCCCCGCATTTAATGCACCAATGTAGCGCACTCAAACTAATTTACGCACTAAATATCTCGCACTAAGTATTTAGTGGCTGGGCGTTCAATAAATGCCAGCTGTAATCTAAAATCGCTCGTTATCTCTTAAATAACGCCATTGCCCAGCGGGCAATTTACCCAAATTAACACTACCAATACGCACACGTTTTAAGCCCACTACATGTAAGCCGACCATTTCACACATGCGCCTAATTTGGCGTTTTTTGCCTTCGCGCAAAACGAATCTTAACTGGTCTTCATTTTGCCAACTGACTTTGGCAGGCTTTAATTTTTCGCCATCTAAACTTAGGCCGTGGTTTAAGCGTTGCATGTCTGCATCAGATAACTCACCTTCAACCCGCACTAAATACTCTTTTTCTACACTAGAATCTTCACCAATTAAATGGCGCGCAATTCGGCCATCTTGCGTTAAAACAAGCAGCCCTGTAGAGTCAATATCTAAGCGGCCTGCAGGTGCTAAGCCATGTAAAAATCCACGCTGAAACTCTTTAGCGTTGTAGTCACTTAAATCGGGGTCATCTAGCCATTCATTATCGGGGTGCACCAAGACAATTGCAGGCTGGTAGCCATCTTCTGCTTGTCCGCTCACATAGCCAACTGGTTTGTGCAGCAATATTGTCACTTGCTCAGATTGCTGTTCGTAAGCGTAACCACTGATTACAATTTCAGCGTCTGGTTTGATGCGTGTGCCCAGCGTTTCCATAATCACACCATCCACTTTTACCCAGCCATTAATAATCCACTCATCTGCCTCGCGGCGCGAACAAATGCCACGTTCTGCCATCACTTTAGATAAGCGTGGCATTTCAACATTTACAGGTGATGATTTATAAGCCGCTTTTGCCGCAGCGCCATATTGTGGCGTGGCAACCGCATCATAACCATCGCGTACTTTGCCACCACGGCGCGGCGCTTGACGATATTGCGGCTCGTTTTTATCGGGGCGCGGTGTAATGCGGGTATCAACACCTGCAGGTTTATGTTGTTTTGGTTCGCTGTCAGGCTCTGCTCTTAATGTACTTCTTAATGGTCTATTTTCGTTAGATTTATTGTAAACAGGCTTTTCACCAGCTTGCTCTGCAAAAGGTTCGCCATGCGCTTTGCCATCAAAGCGATGATTGCGTTGGCGTGCGCCCTCTGACTTAGCAGGCTTATTTTCAGTGCTTACATTTGCACTCGCATCATTACCATGCCCACCATTTCCACTAAAATGAGAGTCCATTTTAGGTTCTTGTGGTGGTTTAACATCAGCTTCCCTAAGCCTAGGCTTAGGTGGTGCTTGCGTTCTATCGCGTTTAGCAGGGTCAACGCGGCGTACAGGCGAGTTGGCTACCTTAAGCGCGTTTTCAGGTTTTTTAGTAATCTTAATGGTGGTCAAAGTAATCTGCATTTATATAATTTATAGGGCTATTTTAACAAAATAATGCTGCAAGTTTTTATTTATTAAGCACAAGCACATTATGCCGAGTTGCATCTTTATCTGAAGAGCAAACAAATACGTAAAGCACTAATTCCACATTTGGATTACATTTTGCATTGATTACTTTAAATATGCCTGCTAATGTTATTAATTGTGCTGCACAGCCTCTGCAATGCCGAGATGTGCGCCTAATATATTGAATGGAAACAGCATTTAACACTAAATCATGATTAGAAAAGCCAAGCCAAAATTAAACAGCAAGCTTAAAAACAATAATACTTTGTCTACCGTTATCGTTCATAGTGAGTTAATTAAAGATATGGTACAAGTTTGCGCAGACGATTTATCTACAGTTAATACAATACTTAAAGAAGAGTTATCGATTAAGAACCCGCAACCTTCTATTAAAAAAGCGATTAAGAAAAACACAACGGTAGAAAGTAAAGTGCAATCGGCAGTGGACGAACTTGATATTGTGAATAATGCGCTTAAAGACGAAGTGCAAGAGCGAGAAATTATTGAGCAAGAATTGAAAGAGGTTAGATTAGAAAAAGATATTGCCACACAAGCTTCACTGCACGATACGTTAACTGGTTTGCCCAATAGAGTATTGTTCTATGACAGGCTTGAGCATGGCTTAGAGCAGGCAAAGCGCCATGGCTGGAATTTGGCGGTAATGTTTTTAGATTTGGATAAATTCAAGCAAATTAACGACATACATGGACATGATATTGGTGACAAAGTATTGCTAACAGTCGCAAAAAGACTAAAAGAAAATACGCGCAGTGACGATACAATTTGTAGATTAGGAGGAGATGAGTTTTTATATCTACTAATGGAAGTAAAAAATCAGCGTGAAGTTACTAAAGTTATTAAAAAATTGATTAAAACGATTGAGTTGCCAATTGACGATGTTGGCCTGAATTTAATTATTAAATCAAGCATTGGTGTATCTTTATTTCCTAAAAATGCAGATAACGCAGAAGATTTAATTAAAAGCGCTGATGAAGCGATGTATGCAGCAAAAAAAAGTAACTTGGGTTATGCTTTTGCATGAATATGATTAATTTGCAGTAGCTTGAATCCAAACAGGTAAACCACCTATAAATTCCCTCGAGCTGTCTGGCTGCTGTACATATCAGAAAAAATTAAAAGCCAGTGTAACCTGGCTTTTAATTAGAAAAATGTTCTCACAATTGCTCGTAAATCTTAATTGAAATTTAGACTTTTTGGTAAACCTCTGAGCCTTTTTTAACAAACTCAATCGATTTCTCTTGCATGCCTTGTTTTAGCGCATCTTCTTCTGAGATATTTAAAGTAGCCGCGTAGTCACGCACATCTTGTGTGATTTTCATTGAGCAGAAATGTGGGCCGCACATTGAACAGAAATGCGCTTGTTTTGCGCCTTCTTGCGGCAATGTTTCATCGTGGAATTCTTTGGCTTTTTCAGGATCAAGACCCAAGTTAAATTGGTCATCCCAACGGAATTCGAAACGTGCTTTTGATAAAGCATTGTCACGAATTTGTGCGCCTGGGTGGCCTTTTGCCAAGTCGGCCGCATGTGCTGCGATTTTGTAGGTGATGATACCAACACGTACGTCTTCTTTATCTGGCAAACCTAGATGCTCTTTTGGCGTTACATAGCAAAGCATCGCACAGCCGTACCAGCCAATCATCGCCGCACCGATACCAGAAGTAATGTGGTCGTAACCCGGTGCGATGTCTGTGGTCAGCGGGCCTAAAGTATAGAATGGAGCTTCACCGCAATGCTCTAATTGCAGTTCCATATTTTCTTTAATCAAATGCATTGGCACATGGCCTGGGCCTTCAATCATACATTGCACGTCATGCTTCCAAGCGATTTGCGTTAACTCGCCTAGTGTTTTCAATTCGGCAAATTGCGCTTCATCGTTGGCATCGTAAATTGAGCCTGGGCGTAAACCATCACCTAAACTAAAGGCAACGTCATACTGCTTCATGATGTCGCAAATATCTTCAAAATGCTCGTACAAGAATGACTCTTTATGATGCGCTAAGCACCATTTAGCCATAATAGAACCACCGCGCGACACAATACCTGTCATGCGTTTTGCAGTCATTGGAATGTAAGCTAAACGCACCCCTGCATGGATAGTGAAGTAATCCACGCCTTGTTCCGCTTGTTCAATTAATGTATCGCGGAAAATTTCCCACGTTAAATCTTCGGCTTTACCGTTCACTTTTTCTAGGGCTTGGTAAATAGGCACAGTACCGATTGGCACAGGTGAGTTGCGGATAATCCACTC
>JANMNC010000109.1:0-4526 GCA_031373695.1 Methylotenera sp.
GGCATTAAAGCAGGTCGTGTGTGGACAAACTGTTACCACGCCTACCCTGCTCACGCAGCGTTTGGTGGCTATAAAGAATCTGGTGTTGGCCGTGAAAATCATAAAATGATGCTCGACCATTACCAGCAAACTAAATGCTTGCTTGTTAGCTACAACCCCAATAAATTAGGTTTCTTTTAATTTAAAGCATTAGCTTAATTGTATAGTTGTAACATATAAGGGCGGGTTTACTCGCCCTTATGTTTTTAAAACTTTAGTAGTTTTGGAGATTGCAAAATGACCGCTCTGCATGAACAGATGACAACGCAACCAATTACAGCTGAACCTGTGACGACAAAACGCGTTTCTGCAACAGAATCAGCGCTGGCCTTAATCGATAAACTCACCGCACAGTTTGGCCCTATTATATTTTTACAATCGGGTGGCTGTTGTGAGGGTAGCGGCCCTTTGTGTATGCCTGCTAACGAATTTAGAGCCAGCGCAGCCGATGTCATACTGGGCACATTTGATAACGCCATATTTTATATGAGCGACAGCCATTTTACTTTTGCCGAGAATATGCACACCATATTAGATGCAATGCCTGGCTCAAGCGGATCGTTTTCGCTAGATTGTGGAACTGGATTTGCGTTTATTACGCGTGGCAGACTCTACTCTGACGAAGAGTTGCAAAACTTAGCGCCCGTAGAACGAGCTGGCTTAAGTTAAGTTAAGCAAAAGTTAAGTTAAGCAATTAGATTAGGATGTGAGATGGGAATACAACAACCAACTAAAGCCTTCATTAGTAATTAACAATAGTTAAGTGCAAAAAAACGATGCCTTGCAAGCCTTATGTATATTGGCTTACAGGGCATCATTGTTTATGAATAATGAATTATTAGCTAGTTAACTTTAATAACAACTAAATCAATCAATATGTAACGTATTAAGTACGCCATGGATGTTTAGGAATATCGCAACCGCCCACCACTTTGACGCCAGATTGCGCAATTAAATGGTCATTTTCTACAGTGCCACCGCTAACGCCAATTGCACCAATTAAAACGCCTAGTTCATCTACAATTGGTAATCCACCCGGAAAAGTAATCAAGCCATCGTTTGAATGCTCAATGCTATATAACGGTTGGCCTGGTTGAGATAGCTGACCTAAAGCGCCTGAAGGCATTGCAAATAAACAAGCCGTTTTCGCTTTTTTAATCGCCACATCAATACTACCAACCCAAGCATCATCCATACGACGAAAAGCTTTTAAGCTTGAACCAGAATCCACTACCGCTATGCAACTTGGTACACCAGTTTCTTTAGCTTTTGCAATGGCTGCATCTATTATTAACTCTGCTTGCTCATAGGTTACGTGCATTTAAAATTCCTTTTTTTGATTGTTAAATAATTCAAGCCACAATGTTAGTAAATTATCATGTTTTAAATATGACAAAACATTAACCCAAAGCATTATTAAAGTCTGTTTGCCAGCGCACATAGCTGTTACTGCCATCGCACTAGCTCAATTAGGCACTATCTTAATTAGGTACTGTAATAAAATCGGCATCCACTGTAATAAGCCTGCAAAGTAAGGTAAAATTGCATTTGGCGGGCCTCCCCGCATTGTAAAGTAGCCAACTTGGTCAGATGCGGAAGCAAGCAGCCACAACTATTAAGCAAGTGCCGGGGGTTTGGCTCGCCTCTTCTTAAAAACTCATTTCAATCACGTCTGCCGATTTGCGCCCTATTCCAAATACTCATGTACAAAAGGTGCGTGCTTGTCTGTGCGTTGCGGGTGCCTTGCATCTAAACGCTATAATTATTTTTTCGTTAAGTAAATTTTTGCCAAAATTTTTCAACAAAAGTACAAGACGAAAACACACTTTTACGCTAAAGTCTTGCCTATGAGCTACCAAGTCTTAGCGCGCAAATACCGCCCAAAATCTTTCGATACCCTAGTTGGCCAGCCACATGTGGTGCGTGCGCTAACAAACGCACTTACACAACAACGGCTGCACCACGCTTATTTATTTACAGGTACGCGCGGCGTTGGTAAAACTACTATTGCCCGTATTTTAGCCAAATCACTTAATTGCGAAACAGGTATTACCGCAACACCTTGTGGCGTTTGCAGTGCCTGCACAGAAATTGACCGTGGCCGTTTTGTTGATATGCTTGAGGTGGATGCTGCCAGTAATACGCAAGTTGATGCCATGCGCGATTTACTGGATAACGCACAATACGCGCCTACTGTTGGGCGCTTTAAAGTGTACATTATCGATGAAGTACACATGCTGTCTAAAAGTGCGTTTAATGCCATGCTAAAAACGCTAGAAGAGCCGCCAGCACATGTTAAATTTATATTGGCGACTACAGACCCGCAAAAAGTGCCGGTAACGGTGCTAAGCCGTTGTTTACAGTTTAATTTACGGCAAATGGCCAGCACCACTATTAACGAGCACTTGCAAAATGTGCTTACGCAAGAAAGTATTACATTTGAACCTGCTGCACTTAACCTGATATCACGCGCTGCTGCAGGCAGCATGCGCGATGCACTATCGCTTACCGATCAAGCCATTGCTTATGGCAATCAAACCGTAAATGAGGCTGAAGTGCGCAGCATGCTGGGTGCTATTGACCAAACTTATTTGTTTGATATTTTGCATGCACTCATTGCTCACGATGGTGCAGCTTTGATTGAGAAAGCCTTAAATATGCAAATGCGCAATATTGCATTTGAGGCGGCACTAAATGATTTAGCACTTATTTTGCATCAAATTGCCATGGCGCAAACCGTGCCAGACTCTATTGCCAACGATTTGCCAGAACGCGCCATGTTGCTAGATTTAGCACAAAAAATACCTGCCGAAAGCTTGCAATTGTATTATCAAATTGCCTTGCTAGGCCGCCGTGATATTGGCTTGGCACCAGATGAGTATGCTGGCTTTACCATGAGTTTGTTGCGCATGTTGGCGTTTGCACCACACGAAAAACTAGCCAATGTAGATTTAGAAAAAAAAAACTCAGCTAGCAATACAGTAAAAACCAGCACAGCAATAGCTGCTGATTTATCGCAGCCAGTAGTCACTAGGTCAATAGTGACTGAGCTAACAACCGCTAAACCAGAAATAGCGCCGCCAATAGTTAATGCGCAAACAACGATTAAAACTACTGCGGCTGATAGCCAGCCAACTGTTGTTAACGATAGTCTTGCAACACAAGATACTGACAATAACAACACGCTACGCAGCTTTGACGGAGACTGGCGCGGGCTAGTAGAGCAAAATCTTAAGCTAGGCTTAGCGAGAGCTTTAGCGCAAAATTGTGAAATGGTAGCTTACGACGAAAACAGCTTTAGTTTACGCGTAGCAGCAAGTAACAAACATCTAGTAAGCCCTAGTTATCAAGATAAATTATCAATAGCCATTAACCAATATTTTGGCAAAAAAATTAAATTGATTGTCGATGTTAGCGGTGAAGCTCACGTTGAAATTAACACGCCAGCCAAACAAACTGCTGTTGAAAAAGCTAACGTGCAATCAAGTGCTGAAGAATCGATTATGCAAGATAGCTTTGTACAAGCGCTGATGAGCGATTTTGGGGCGACCATTATCCCAAACTCAATCAAACCGATTTAAAACTTAAACTAATTAATACTGGAGAGCAATATGATGAAAGGCGGAATGGGCAATATGATGAAGCAAGCCCAAGCAATGCAAGCTAATATGCAAAAAGCGCAGGCCGAGCTTGCGTTAGCAGAAGTTGAAGGCATAGCCAGTAACGGTATGGTAAAAATCACCATGTCATGCAATAACGAAGTTAAGCGTGTGCAAATTGAAGATGCAGCAATGGACGATCGCGAAACACTAGAGGATTTAATATTAATTGCGCTAAAAGATGCTCGTGCTAAAGCAGAGGCAACATCAAGCGCACGCATGAGTGGTGTAATGCCAGCTGGTTTTAAAATGCCGTTTTAGGCGTAAACAATATCTAAATAACCATTTATAGCAGATGAAAAACCCGCCCGCTCTTGAACAACTGATTGACTCGCTGCGCTGCTTACCAGGCGTGGGGCCAAAATCGGCTTTACGTATGGCGTATTATTTATTACAGCGTGACAGAAACGGCGCAGCAAAATTAGGCAAAAGCCTTGAAAATGCGCTGCAAGTGTTGGGCCACTGCACCTTGTGTAATAATTTTTCTGATACCAGTATTTGCCCGCTATGCGAATCAGAGAAACGCGAGCAAACTCAGCTATGTGTGGTAGAAATGCCAACCGACTTAATGATGATGGAACAGACGCATTCATACAATGGCATGTACTTTGTGTTAATGGGCCGACTTTCTCCGTTAGATGGTGTTGGGCCTAAGGAGATTAATTTAGATAAGCTTATTAAACGTGCACAAAATGGCGTGGTAACTGAGGTGATTTTAGCCACCAATTACACGGTAGAAGGCGAAGCCACAGCGCATTATATTAGCGAGTTGCTAAAAAGCCGTGGTGTGGCTGTAAGCCGCATTGCACGTGGCTTGCCAATGGGCGG
>JANMNC010000145.1:0-1958 GCA_031373695.1 Methylotenera sp.
GGCCACCTTGAAAATGTTAGAAGAAATGGGCGATGTATCGCGCATAGGCGAATTTATTAAACGCGCTAAAGATAAAACCGACAGCTTCAGGCTGATGGGGTTTGGCCATCGCGTCTACCGTAGCATGGATCCGCGCGCCTCTATTATGCAAAAAACCTGTTACGAAGTGCTTAACGAACTTGGCTTGCACGATGACCCAATTTTTAAACTGGCCATGCAACTAGAAAAAATTGCGCTAGAAGACGAATATTTTGTATCACGCAAACTCTATCCAAACGTCGATTTTTATAGCGGCATCGTTATGCGTGCCATGGGTATTCCAAACAGCATGTTTACCGCCATATTCGCCCTAGCCCGCACCGCAGGCTGGATAGCACAATGGAGCGAGATGAACGCCGACCCAGAACATAAAATCGGCAGGCCAAGACAGCTTTATACGGGCGAGGCGAGGCGTGAGTTTTTGCCGATTGGTAAAAGATAGCTTGTAAACTTACTACTAAATTAAGGTATTTAGATAATGGCTAAAGAATGTTGCGATAGTGGTTGTAGTAGCAATACACTCATCACACCAAGATATAGAAAAATACTTTGGATTGCATTAGCAATAAACGCTGCTATGTTTATTATTGAAGTAGTGGGCGGTTTTAATGCTAGCTCCGTTTCATTAATGGCAGATGCTATAGACTTTTTTGGCGATGCCATGAATTACGCAATCTCGTTACTGGTTTTGTCGATGAGTTTAGCGTGGCGTGCCCGTGCAGCACTTTTTAAGGGCATCACCATGGGGCTATTTGGCTTGTTTGTTTTAGCAAGTGCAGTATGGTCATTTACGCAGGGTAAACTGCCAGAGCCTTACACGATGGGCTTTGTAGGTATGCTTGCATTAGTTGCCAATGTTAGCGTCGCACTCATGTTATATGCCTACCGTGAAGGAGATGCCAATATGCGTTCAGTTTGGTTATGTAGCCGTAACGATGCCATTGGCAATTTGGCGGTCATACTTGCCGCTGTAGGTGTGTTTGGTAGTGGTAGAGCTTGGCCCGATTTGCTAGTAGCACTTATTATGGCAGGGCTTGGGGTGTCTGCATCAATACAGATTTCTAGGCAGGCACTTAAAGAACTTAAGCAGCCATTAAATTAAAGCTTCTAAACAATTCCAAGTTTTGGCTTTTAAAGCATGTCCTACGACCCGCATGGATATTGCCTCTCAGGGCATCATTAAATCAGACGTTAGACCGCAAGGGTCTTCGCCATGGAATATATGCGCTAAAGCGCATTATTCACTTGCGATAGCCTAATTCTTTCAATTTTTCACCAAACTTTTCACTCACCACCGCATAACCTTTTGCATTGGCATGTATTTGGTCGGCTTTTAAAGTTCTGTCTGAAAGCACATCTGAAAACACATCGGCTATCAGTGGCGTGTTGGTTTCTTTGGCCAGCTTTTCATACAAAGGATGGTCGGACAAACTACCCACCGCTGCTTTTAATGCGCTAATTTCTGGAATTGCCACCAAAATAGCCTGAATACCTTGTGCTTTGGCAAGCCCCAATATGCTGTTTAAGTTCTGCGCAATCTCAATGGGCGAGGTTTGATGCAGCAAATCGTTACCGCCCAACTCTACAATTAATAACTTTGGTTGATGTTCCACTAGCAAATCAGGCAAGCGCGCTAGCCCGCCCGCTGTGGTATCACCTGGAATACCTGCGTTAATAATATTCCAACGCGTGGTTTTGGCTAATAGGGTGGGGTAATCTTCGCCTATATTTGCACCTGTGCCGTAACTTAAACTATCACCTAGAATAAGCACGGTTGTACCTTGTGCTATGGGTGCGTATTTTTTGCTGCTGTTACCGCAAGCTGCCAGAAAAGCTAACGGCAAAATTAGCAGTAAGCAGATTAATTTCTTCATTTAATAAACTCCATTATTTAGTTGTTATGCGGGTTATTTACGTTG
>JANMNC010000169.1:0-2402 GCA_031373695.1 Methylotenera sp.
TGTACATTATAGCGCTGGGTTTATATGCCAAAGGTAAGCTTAAAGGCGGCGTGGCGGGCACTTTAATGACTAATTTAGCACTAGAACACGCACTGCAAAAACAACAAATACCATTTGCGCGCGCTAAAGTGGGCGATCGATATGTGCTGGAATTGCTTAATGAAAAGAATTGGAAACTAGGTGGCGAAAATTCTGGCCATATTTTAACGCTAGATAAAACCACCAGTGGCGATGCCATTATTGCGGCTTTGCAGGTGTTGCTCGCGTTAAAAGAATCGGGCAAAACATTAGCCGAGTTAAGCAAAAGCTTGGTGTTATACCCGCAAGTATTAATTAACGTGACCACCAAACACAAGCTAGATTTAAATAATGGTGCCATTATTAAAGCGGTGCAACAAGCTGAAACCACGCTTAAAAATACAGGCCGTGTGTTATTGCGAGCATCGGGCACTGAGCCAAAGATCCGTGTGATGGTAGAAGGTGAAGATGCAGCGCTGGTGCAAAAGTTGGCGGAGGATATTGCCGAGGTGGTTAAACAACAAGCACAGTAAAGTTTATAGCTTAAAACAGTGTTTAAAACGATGCCCTGCAAGCAGCATATCTATTGGCTTGCAGGGCATTATATTTTGTATTTAATGCTAATAACAATACTTAATTAACGCTATAAACTGTTATTTATCAATAAGTTAAGTCATTAAAGTTTAATAAAAGTGACGTTAATTGTTCATATGCGCATGACAAACTGCCACCATATAAAAGTGTAAGGAGTGAGCAATGTCAAACAGAATGCGTTTTTATTTAAGCCGCATGCACGCGCTAGATAGTGCAGTTTGTGTCACTGTTAGCCATACCAATCAATATCGGCTTATTCGCGATTGGTTTAGGCTGGTAAGCCGTTTAGGCGATGGCGTATTTTGGTATACCTTAATGGCTGCCATTATTATTACGCAACAAGTTGATGGTGTTGCGCCAGTATTACACATGTTGGCCGCTGGCTTAACTGGCACCTTAATTTATAAATGGCTAAAACACAAAACGCACCGCCCGCGCCCTTATCAAGTGCGCCAAGATGTATGGGTAGTTGGCAAGCCACTTGATCATTTTAGCTTTCCATCGGGCCACACCTTGCATGCGGTAACTTTTAGTGTGGTGGCCATTTATTACTATCCGCAGTTGGCTATTGCATTAGTACCGTTTACTTTAATGATTGCAATTTCGCGCGTAGTGTTAGGTTTACATTACCCTAGCGATGTATTGGCTGGCGCAGGTTTAGGTTACTTAATTGCACTGCTTTCACTGCAAATATTTATGTAAGCCTTAAATTAAAACCAGCTATAAAACCAGCTATAAAACTAAGCTTAAAACTAGGTCTAAAGCTTTGCTTAAAGCTTACTGCTAGCAACATAAAAATGTACAGGTGTAGTTAAGCGGTTGGTTAAATCTTGCAAACATTGTTTGCGCCATGCAACCATCTCATTGTCATCAAGGTGCTTCAATTCTGGTTCAAAACCAGGTCTGTTACCCAATAGAGATTGATCAAATTGGCTTAAAGCATGTTTGGTTTTATCTAAATAATAATCGAGCGTTTTAACAAAAAAAGCATCTCTTAATCTTATTAACCAAAATGCAGCTAACGACAATTGGCTTAACCTTAAGGCAAAATCTGCCCAAGCCAACTGCTTTAATTTGGTATTAACAACTAATGCAGAAACCTTAAAACAAGGCGCTATAAACGTACTAATTTGCCTAGCGTGCATGTGAATAAGTTGATGCGGTGTGTGCGGTATACGCTTAGCAATATGCGCATCCATTGCCCATTCTGATGCTATATGCGTCACGATTGTTTTATTTAGCCAAGGTACACGCGCCCATTTAGCCTCATGCGCAGGTACAAAGTGGTTGTGCGCAACTACATCCACAAATAAATGGCTGGTGTAACCCACTGCAATTGCAAACTCCTCATCGGTTGCCGCATTTGCAATCATCCACTCGGCATTATGCCAAAGGTGTGTGGTGTTAAACGATTTTGAAATAATCGCTAAATCAGGCAAGCAAGCGCCTGCCATGACTAAGGTAGGAAATTTTTTTATGATATGTTGAATTTTTGGATCTAAAAATGGCGCTGCTAACAACAGCCATTGAGCAAAATAAATGTGTGTGTACAAGCCCCAAGCATTAGCATCAATGGCATAAACGCTTAGTGGAATACCCCACAAAAATTTGCTGTAAAAGCGCTTTTTCATGATGCGTACTTTCACACCAGGGCGTTAAGTGCAAATGACACTTATATGAAATTTTGGTGACAACCATTAGAATAATTTTAAATAATTCATTATTTTGTCACATTACAAAGTTAGCATTAAAACATCAATATTAACGGCTAACTCAATGAATATATTACT
>JANMNC010000196.1:0-10446 GCA_031373695.1 Methylotenera sp.
GCTCAACAAAATAAGTCGGCACGAGATGCGCTGCTGATAGAACTAGCTGGCGTTCGACGAGATCATTCGCTCTCTGTAGACCAGCTCAAGTCAAGCCAAGTAGAAGCATTTGCCAAGACCTTAAAAGCTAAACTCTTAGCGAAAGACTCTGCACTCGCAAAAAGCTATTTAAATCTACTGGTGGATGAAATTGTAGTGACTGATCACACTGCCACGATAAAAGGCAGCTATGGTGCTTTAATGCATGCAGTTTCAATAGACAAAATAAAAGTGGGTCACCTGAGATAAGTGCCCACTTTTATTACTGATTGGTGCGCCCAAAGAGATTCGAACTCCTGACCCCTTGGTTCGTAGCCAAGTACTCTATCCAGCTGAGCTATGGGCGCATTGTTATCTTGTTTTAATTGTTGCTTAAAAACTTAACAGTATTATACCTCAAATGATGAGGTTTTTGGCGGAGAACGAGGGATTCGAACCCTCGATACAGGGTTAAGCCCGTATGCTTCCTTAGCAGGGAAGTGCCTTCGACCACTCGGCCAGCTCTCCGTTTATTGCGATTACGCTATCAATTCATGTTGCTGAATTAAGGGCGCGATATTACTTGATTTGCCCTTAAAAATCAACCAAAAGTCGGCTTATGCTTGTGCCAATTATCGATTTATATTTATTAAGCTTCTTCTAATTCAAACGCTTTGTGCAATACGCGCACAGCAAGCTCCATATATTTTTCATCTATTACCACTGCAATTTTAATTTCTGATGTAGAAATCATCTGAATATTAATGCCTTCTTCGGCCAGAGTGCGGAACATTTGGCTGGCAATGCCTACATGTGAGCGCATGCCGATGCCGACTACAGACACTTTGGCAATTTTATCGTCGCCACTAATTTCACGCGCGTTGATGTGATTTTGTACCTTGTCACGTAACACTGCTAAGGCTTTGCCCATTTCATTTTTGTGCACAGTAAAGGTAAAGTCGGTTGTGCCATCTGCGCCTGTGTTTTGAATAATCATGTCTACGTCAATATTGGCTTCAGCAATTGGGCCCAAAATTTGGTAGGCAATACCAGGTTTATCGGGCACGCCGAGTACGATAATTTTGGCTTCGTCGCGATTAAATGCAATGCCAGAGATAATTGGGTCTTCCATGTCGTTGTCCTTACCATCTTCTTCAAACGTGATTAATGTACCATCGCCTTCATCTTCAAAGCTAGAAAGTACGCGTAACTTAACTTTATACTTGCCTGCAAATTCAACTGAGCGTATTTGCAATACTTTACTGCCTTGGCTTGCTAACTCTAGCATTTCTTCAAAAGTAATTTTGTTCAAGCGTCGCGCTTCTGGCACCACACGTGGATCGGTTGTATAAACACCATCTACATCGGTATATATCTGGCATTCATCTGCACCCAATGCCGCAGCTAATGCCACGCCTGTTGTATCAGAGCCGCCACGACCTAGCGTGGTAATGTTGCCATTCTCGTCAACTCCCTGAAAGCCTGCTACTACGCACACGTAACCAGCATCTAAATCGGCTTTTATATTGTGTTGATCAATATTAAGTATGCGGGCTTTAGTATGCGAGTCGTCAGTTAAAATTTTAACTTGGCTTCCGGTATAGCTTTTAGCTTTAATGCCTAACTCAATTAATGCTAGTGCGGTCATGCCGATAGTCACTTGCTCACCGGTAGAAATCATCACATCTAATTCGCGTGGGTCAGGGTCGGCCATTAACTCTTTTGCCAAGCCTAGCAAGCGGTTAGTTTCACCAGACATGGCAGAAACTACCACCACAATTTGGTGCCCCATCGCTTTGTAACGCGCAACACGGTTAGCAAGTGCACGAATGCGCTCAGGATTAGCAACGGATGTGCCACCATATTTTTGTACAATTAATGCCATTTTTAGCTCTTAAATTTACCTAATTAAAGTTTACTTTTTTAATATCTTACCAACAACGCTTTTAAAGTTTATGTCTGAGCCAAGCTTCGATACTAGCTAATGCAGTAGGCAATTGGCTGGCATCTGTGCCACCTGCCATCGCCATATCTGGCTTACCACCACCTTTGCCGCCTACTTGTTGGGCTACAAAATTAACTAAATCACCCGCTTTAACTTTACTAATTAAATCAGCAGTCACGCCTGCAGCTAAACTTACTTTGCCATCATTTACGCTGGCTAATACAATCACTGCAGATTTTAATTTGTCTTTTAGCTTATCCATTGTTTCACGTAAAGCGTTTACATCGGCGCCTACTAAGCTAGCTGCTAACACTTTAACGCCTGCAATATCAATGGCTTGGCTTATTAAATCATCACCTTGAGATGATGCTAATTTTGATTTTAAACGCGCCAGTTCTTTTTCTAAAGATTTTGCATGCTCAGATAATTGTGCAACTTTGTTCACAACTTCAGCCGCAGGTGCTTTTAGATCGCTGGCAAGTTGGTTAATTAGCACTTGTTGTGCATTAATCAGTTTTAAAGCACCATTGCCTGTAGTGGCTTCTACCCGACGTACGCCAGAGGCAACGCCAGACTCTGAAAATATTTTAAATAAACCAATATCACCAGTACGACTAACGTGCGTGCCACCACACAATTCGCGGCTACTGCCAATATCTAATACGCGAACTTCATCACCGTATTTTTCGCCAAACAGCATCATGGCACCAGTTTTTTGCGCAGATTCAATATCCATTACGCGCGCTTGGGTGGCGGCGTTAGCAATAATTTCTGCATTTACAATAGCCTCAACGCGCGAAACCTCAGCATCAGTCATCGGTGCGTTATGCACAAAGTCAAAACGGGTTTTCTCTGTATCAACCAAGCTACCTTTTTGTTGCACATGCTCGCCCAACACTTCACGAAGTGCTTTATGCATCAAATGTGTGGCCGAGTGATTACGCATACTGTTCGCGCGAGCAATCATATCAACAGAGGCTTTTAGCGTATCGCCAACATTCAGCGTGCCAGTTTTAAGAACACCGTGATGACCAAAAACAGCTGCTTGAATCTTTTGTGTATCTTCAACCGCAAATATACCGTTTTCACTTTTAAGCACACCATTATCGCCAACTTGGCCACCAGACTCTGCATAAAACGGAGTAATATCTAAAACAACGATGCCTTGGTCGCCTTCATCCATGCGGCTTACAGAGGTGCTATTTTTATAAAGTGCCAATACTTTTGCACTGGTTTCTAATGTTTCGTAACCTTTAAAGTCAGTGCCAGCACCCGTATATTCAAGATTGGCCGCCATTTTAAATTTACCTGCTGAACGCGCTTGTTCTTTTTGGCGCGTCATGGCGGCATCAAACGCGGCACTATCTACTGAGATATTGCGTTCACGACAAATATCAGCCGTTAAATCTAATGGAAATCCATAAGTGTCATGCAATTTAAAAGCAGTTTCGCCATTGAACACGGCTTGAGTTAAAGCAAGCTCTGTTTCCAAAATCGCCATGCCGTTTTCAATGGTCTCAAAGAATCTATCTTCTTCAAGCTTCAGCATGTCAGTAATTCGTATTTGATTGGTTTTTAGTTCTGAATAAGCTGCAGCCATTTCAGCGACTAAATCGGCCACCATTTTATGGAAAAACGCTTTACGCGCACCCAGTTTGTAGCCATGGCGAATCGCGCGGCGAATAATGCGACGCAGTACATAGCCACGGCCTTCGTTGCCTGGAATTACACCATCGGCGATTAAAAATGAGCAAGCACGGATATGGTCAGCCAGTACTTTTAGGCTTGGGTTGCTCAAATCGGTTGTTTTAGTTTCACGTGCTGCGGCGTTAATTAAAGTGGTAAATATGTCAATTTCGTAATTGGCATGCACATGTTGCAATACGGCCGCGATACGCTCTAAACCCATGCCAGTGTCTACGCTTGGTTTAGGCAGTTTGTGCATTACACCCGCTTCATCGCGGTTAAACTGCATAAACACGTTATTCCAAATTTCAATAAAGCGGTCACCGTCTTCGTCAGCGCTGCCTGGAGGGCCGCCAAAATGGTGGTCGCCATGGTCATAAAAAATCTCCGTGCAAGGGCCGCAAGGGCCAGTGTCGCCCATCATCCAAAAATTGTCTGATGCGTAACGTGCGCCCTTGTTATCGCCAATGCGGATAATACGTTCTGCTGGCACGCCTATAGTTTTGTGCCAAATGTCATACGCTTCATCGTCATCTGCATACACGGTTACGGTGAGTTTATCTTTGGGTAATTTGAATACTTCGGTAAGTAATTCCCAAGCGTAACTAATGGCTTCAGCTTTGAAATAATCACCAAAGCTAAAATTACCCAACATTTCGAAAAAAGTATGGTGGCGTGCAGTGTAACCAACATTTTCTAAATCATTATGTTTGCCGCCAGCGCGTACACACTTTTGGCTAGAGGTGGCGCGGGTGTAAGGGCGTTTATCAAATCCTAAAAAAACATCTTTAAATTGATTCATGCCTGCGTTGGTAAATAGCAGGGTAGGGTCGCCATGCGGCACCAACGATGAAGAGGCAACGATTTGATGGCCTTTGGATGCAAAGAAATCTAAAAACGCTTGGCGAATTTCGTTGCTACTTGGGTTTTTACCCAATGAAATGTTAGTTGGTTTAATCGTCATTATCTTTTATGTTCAATACTTTTTTTATGGTGTCAAAACCAAAACCACGGCTTTGTAAAAACCTGGCATGCTTTGCCCATTCGTCTCTACTTATTGGCGCATCTTTAAATTTTTTTTGCCAAATTTCTTTGGCGTTTTCTAGCTCGTTACCTTTTACTTTTTCAATAGCGCTGGCAACTAAATCATCTGATATGCCTTTTTGCCGTAACTCGTGTGCAATTTTATTCACTCCAAATTTAGCTTGTCTTGCATGCACTATTTGCTCAGTAAATCGTGCATCACTTAACCAGCCACGACTTTTAAAATCATCTAAAATCGCAGTGATTTCAGCGGTCGCAGCGCTTTCATCTATTTCATCGGTACTATATTTTAAAGCGCCATCTTTTAAAGTATTTTCTTTTAAAATCTGGCCTTTAAGTTTTTGGCCTAACTCAACATACGAGTATTCACGCTTGCCCAGATACTCAAGCGCACGTTGCCGTAAGCTTTTGGGTTGAAATTTAATGGTTTACTCTTGGTTTAATTGACTTAAGTTATTTAATAACTGCTATCAATCGTCTTCAGTGCGAGCTGTAGGCATAATATCGGCTAGCTGTTTAGCGTTAGCACGAATTTTTGCCTCAATTTCAGCAGCTACTTCTGGATGCTCGCGCAGATATTCTTTGGCATTTTCTTTACCTTGACCAATTTTTTCACCATTGTAAGCATACCAAGCGCCTGCTTTTTCTATAAATTTTAAGTTAGAACCTAACTCAACAATCTCGCCCAAGCGCGATATGCCTTGGCCATACATAATGTCGAATTCGGCTTGTCTAAATGGCGGTGCTACTTTGTTTTTAATCACTTTTACACGTGTCTCAGAGCCAGTAACTTCGTCACCTTTTTTAATGGCACCAGTACGACGAATATCTAAACGAACTGACGCATAAAATTTCAACGCGTTACCGCCAGTGGTCGTTTCTGGGCTGCCAAACATTACACCAATTTTCATACGAATTTGGTTAATGAAAATTACCATGGTATTAGTACGTTTAATATTACCAGTAAGCTTACGCAAGGCTTGCGACATTAGTCGTGCTTGCAAGCCCATGTGACTGTCACCCATTTCGCCTTCAATTTCAGCTCTAGGTGTAAGTGCAGCCACCGAGTCAATTACTACAATATCCACTGAGCCTGAGCGCACTAACATATCTACAATTTCAAGCGCTTGCTCGCCAGTATCTGGTTGAGAGATTAATAGCTCTGGCACGTTAACACCCAATTTAGCAGCGTATTGTGGGTCTAGTGCATGCTCAGCATCAATAAATGCCGCTACGCCACCTACTTTTTGCATCTCTGCAATCACAGATAGTGTAAGTGTGGTTTTACCAGATGATTCAGGGCCATAAATTTCTATTACACGGCCGCGCGGTAAGCCGCCTATGCCTAGCGCAATATCTAGACCAAGCGAGCCAGTCGATACGGCTTGAATATCTTCGCCAATATCGGCATCGCCCATACGCATAATAGAGCCTTTGCCAAATTGTTTTTCAATTTGTGATAGTGCGGCGGCTAGTGCTTTGCTTTTATTGTCATCCATGTGGTTTGCCTTTGATTTTTATTACTTAAATTAACTTCATATTATTTCATATTTCGACCTTTAAGGTAAGCATTGCAATGGCTTTGCTTGCATATTTGTAAGCTAAAAATGCGTATCAATTAAAAGTCAACGATATGAAACTTTATGCGTTTTAAGTAAAGGGAGAATGATTAAGTGTTTTAAAAATGGAGTTCAATATGAAGATATTACAATCTGCTGTTATCGCATTAGCCATTAGTGCTGCATCAATTACGACTGTATTTGCGCGCGATTCATTTAGCATTGGCATCAACGTGGGTGGGTACGGGCATCATGATTCATATCGCGAATCGACTCGATATTACGCAGCGCCACCTGTTGTTTATTACCAATCGGCAGCGCCTGTGTATTATTATGGTGCGCCGCAAGCTGTTTATTATTCAGCACCTCGCGCTTACCATCATGCGCCAATTGTGTCGTATGGGCATCAGTATTATGGCCGCGAATTCCGTCATCATAATGGCCATAGAGGGCATGGTGGCCATCGAGGTCACGGGCAACACAGGGGCCATCATTAATTTATTACAGGTTTAAAGTGGGTTTAGCGCTTTAATTAACCCAGCCATTACGGCTTGGGTAGCCTGTAGGCGAATGGTTTCGCGGTTACCATTAAAATGTTCGGTAGCCGATATAGGCGCCATGTTTGTGCCCGCCCACGCAAAACACACGGTGCCAACAGGCTTGTTTAAGGTGCCGCCATCTGGCCCTGCAATACCCGTGATACTGGCTGATATTAATGTTAAATTGTTTGCTAGTGCCGCTATGCGATGCGCTACTAAACAGCCTTGCGCCATTTCAATGGCCACTTGTTCACTTACTGCGCCATAATTTTCAAGCGTTAAATGCGATACGCCTAACAAGTCAATTTTGGCTTGATTGCTATAGGTAATGTAGGCGCGATCAAACCAAGCAGAGCTGCCCGCAACGCTGGTAACAGCCTCTGAGGCCATGCCACCAGTGCAAGATTCGGCAAGCACTAACATGTAGCCTCGCTTCTTAAGCGCTTCGCCTAATTGGTTAGCTAAAGTTGTGACAGTGGCCATGCAATAAATTTTAAACTTAAGATGGCATAAACAGCTGCCAACAAATCATCAAACATTACCCCAAAACCATTTTTGAGTTTGGCATCAAAATAGCAAATAGGGTACGGTTTCCAAATATCAAATAATCTAAACAATAAAAATGCCAAAAGCCACCATTGCCATTGGTTAGCAGTAAAAGTAAGCACTAACATAATAGCTACAATTTCATCCCACACGATTGCGCCATGATCACTCACCCCTAGCGCTTTACCAGTTTTATCGCACACATAAATGCCGATTAAAAATAGTGCCGCAATAAGGCTTAATTGCACAGCGATGCTGTCATTAGAGATTAACCAAAATAGGGGTAAGCCAACCAGTGTGCCAAAAGTGCCAGGCGCTTTGGGGGTTAAGCCACTGCCAAAGCCAAGCGCGAAGAAATGCGCAGGGTGGGAGATTAGAAGTTTTAAGTTAGGCTGGCTCATGTTTAAAGTTTTCTGCGAATTTGTCATACAGAGCTTAATTTGGTACCTAGCGATGTTAAAGGCGCTGGATTCCGACTTTGTCGGAATAACAATCGGGTTGTGAAGTTACGCAAAATGATCAAAACCTTGCTTTAAAAGTGAAATTTTATTATTTTTATAATTGGTCTGCAGGCCAATATCTATGCGGGTGCTACCAATGCAGGTAATTGGCAAATTGAGCTGCTTAGCCAAAGTATTTATTTGTTCGCGCTTATGTGCTGGGGCGGTAAAGCAAAGCTCATAATCATCGCCGCCCGCCAGTAAATAGGTTTGAAACCGCGTGTTATTTAAATCACTTTTTAAATAATCAATACAGGGTATTTTTTCCAAATCAATGGCCGCGCCACGATTAGACGCCTCTAAAATATGCCCTAAATCGGCCAATAAACCGTCTGAAATATCAATGCAGCTGGTGGCAATGCCGCGCAGAGCCAACCCTAGCGCTGCTCGAGGCACAGGGCTGTGAAGCGCATGGATACTTGCTTGCAGAGCATCACCTGAAAGCATAATTTTGCCTTGCAAATGTGCCAAACCCAAAGCTGCACTGCCTAGCTGACCCGAAACCCAAATATCATCACTAATTTGCGCACCGCTGCGTTTAAGCGCCTGATTTAATGGCACTTCACCCATAATTTGTACGCTAATAGTCAGTGGGCCGCGTGTGGTGTCACCACCAATTAAATCAATATTAAACGTTTGGGCACAAGCAAAAAAGCCCTTTGAAAAAGCTGCTAGCCAAGCATCGTCAATATTGGTTAACGCAATGGCCAGCGTTGCCCACTTTGGGTTTGCGCCCATAGCTGCCATATCTGATACATTTACTGCCAAAGACTTCCAGCCCAACTGATAGGCATCGCAATCGGCAAAAAAATGTGTACCCGCAACTAGCATGTCGGCAGAAACGGCAAGTTGCATACCGCTTGAAACATTAATTAAAGCAGCGTCATCACCCACGCCCAAATTTGTATGCTGTGTTGGCTTGCTAAAATATTGCTTGATAAGATTAAATTCTGGCGTCATTTATTCAGTGTGCAAACTAAGGTTTAAATATCTTTTTAGTAAGCTAAAAATTAGCGCAGCAATCAGAATACCGCTAACATCTGCCAGCCAATCGCCCACGCTAGCTAGCCTCGTGGTGGTGAATGCGCCTTGCAATAGCTCGGTTAAAATACCATAGCCCGCTAAGCCAAAGCACACTTCAATAAACTTGTTTTTAAAAGCCAACAGGCCAGCTAGTGTAAGTATTACAAAGCCAGTGGCATGTATGATTTTATCGGCATGCTCAAAACCGCCTTGTTTAGGCGCTAAAGGTATTAGCAATAAAAATGTTGAAACCACGATTAATGCCCAAAAAATAAAAGGCAGGCCACGTATTATTAAATTGAAAAAATTGCGCATATTAACTTGGTTTGTTGGCAGATTTTGGTCGAAACGCTTTCACTATCGCTTCGTTGGTTTCTACATAAGGCATTGGGTTTTCTGCTGTGCCAAGTAAATCTAAGCAATAAGGCACGGCTGCAAATAGGCCATGCACTTTAGTTTCTCCAAATTCATCTTTTAAGCCTTCTAGCGTTTGGGCAATGGCTTTGGGTTGGCCTGGCAGGTTAATAATCAAGCATTGTTTGCGTATTACTGCTACTTGGCGCGATAAAATGGCAGTTGGCACAAAGTTTAGGCTGATTTGACGCATTTGCTCACCAAAACCTGGCATTTCTTTATCGCCAATGTTTAGGGTTGCTTCTGGTGTTACATCGCGCACAGCTGGCCCCGTGCCACCAGTGGTGAGTATTAAATGGCAAGCTTGATAATCCACCAAATCTATTAATGTTTCTTCTATTTCGTCTTGTTCGTCAGCAATTAAGCGTGTTTCATATTCAATGGGCGTGAGCACGACTTTATTAAGCCATTCTTGCAAACTGGGTATGCCTTTATCTGCGTAAATACCCCTTGAAGCACGATCGCTAATTGAAACTAGACCAATTTTAATGAATTGTTTTGTCATTTGTATGTCTGTATTGTTGCGTAATAATTAAAACGCGTTAGATGCTAATAATATCATTATCAACGTACAAGGATTCTTTCATGGTGCCTTTCACTAAAAACTCACTCATTAAAACAACGACAGATGCAAAAGTATTGGCTCGATTAAGCCCTACACGTGCAATTGCACTAGAAAACAAAATATTAACGCCAAAAGTGATGTTGCTAAGCTTGCTAACTATGGGTGTGCTTTTTGCCGCAACCCAATTAAGTGCTGCCGAAAATTGGTACGAGAAAAGTTATAAACCACAAAATAGTGGCGATTTAAAATCGCTACAAGCAAGCCCAGACACCAAAATGTATGTAAGCAACCATAAAGAAGATGATGACATTAGCATGCTAGAAAGCGGCTATGACCTAATAGGCTCATCTGGCTTTACAGCGGGTGAGGTGCCAGCGCAACAAGCGCTAGATTACGCCAAAACCCTTAAGGCCGATACTGTGTTGGTGTATAGCAAATATGGCTCTGCTAAAACATCGAGCGGCAAAATGCAAATGATTAGAGAAGCGGCTAAAACTGGCAAAGAGCTGACCGAAAAAGATTTGACTGAAGAGGCTACTAACTATAAATACTACGCTAGTTATTGGGCTAAATTGCCAGCACCGTTGTTGGGTGTACATGTAATTAA
>JANMNC010000206.1:0-3094 GCA_031373695.1 Methylotenera sp.
CGTGTGCTAAAGCCGTTAATGAGGGTTCTATTGCCATAGGCTTTCACCACATTATCAAGCTCGGCCACTAATTTACCACTGCGCTCACCAGCATCTAAATTCAGTTTCACATTACCTTGACGCTCGCGGCGGGCGGCTCTATCTAAGCGCAAAGCTTCTAGCCTGCGCACGCGGCCTTCGTTACGGGTTCTTCTGGCTTTAATGCCTTGGCGTATCCACACTTCTTCTTGCGCTAAAAATTTATCAAACTTAGCAGCATGCGTTTCTTCTACGGCTACCAGTTCTTCTTTTTTGATTTGATAATCAGTAAAATTGCCGACAAAATCTGTCAAAATTCCACGGTCTAGTTCGGTAATACGTGTGGCAAGCCGATTTAAAAAACGGCGGTCATGCGTGATAAATAATACGCTGCCTTGAAAGCTTAGCAGCAAGTCTTCTAGCCACTCTATGGCTTCTAAATCTAAGTGGTTGGTGGGTTCGTCTAGTAATAAAACTTCAGGCTCGGCTACTAATGCGCGGCCAAGTGCCACGCGCTTGCGCCAGCCGCCAGATAAAGTTGAAACTAAAGCATCGGCATCTAAGTTTAAACGCGTTAATACGGTTTCAACCCGCGATTGTGCTGCCCAGCCGTTTTGTGTATCTAAATCGTGCTGCAAAGTTTGCATTTTAGTCATCAGCGCATCAATATCAGCATTAGGCATGCCCATGTCGTGCGTCACGGCGTGATAATCAATAATGGTTTGTTGCAGTGCGCCTAAGCCTTCTGCCACCGCCTCAAATACGGTGTGTGTGGTGTCTAATTCAGGCTCTTGTGGCACATAGACTACGCGTGCGTTTGATGCACGCCATACGGTGCCATCATCAAGCTTAATAGTGCCAGCAATGGCTTTAAGTAAGCTAGATTTACCAGCACCATTACGGCCAATTAAACCAACGCGCTCACCAGCATCTAGCTGAAAAGAGGCGTGGTCGAGCAAGGCGTGGTGACCAAAGGCAAGGCTGGCGTTATCGAGGGTGATGAATGGCATGGGTAGATTGCTGCAAAAAATAATGAGCGCGTATTATAAGCCAGTTAGCGAATTACTTATTAATAATGGAATTATAATAATAAAGCATTAAACCCTCTGCTCTGCAAGCCTCATGGATACATGGTTAATTAAACACATGAAGTGAATTTTAGAGAGTGTGCCCTTTGGTATTGGTTAGTGGGTAATAAAGCTTTTAAACGCAATTAAATTTAGGCCTTACCCAATATGTACAGAGAGTATGAGTTTCAATTGGCAGGTGTGGGTTTTAGTTGCTTACCAGAAATAGCACATCGATTAATTGCTGATACCTTGCACATTGAAAAATAATTTGAAAAACCATGGCAGCCAGATGCGATTTATGTTGCTTGAGCACAAGACACAGAACTGCAAGGTTTGACTAATTGCTCAAATAGCACGAACCCTAACAGGCTTAGGATTCAAGGTGAAACTAAAAACTTGATTGTACTTATTTTGATAGATTAAATTTGACTTCTCAGAATTTTATAGTAGTTTAATAGTCATTATTTGGGTGTATTTGACAAGACCACAATTATAGGCAAGCTTACAATATAGTTGAATAGTAGTTGTTTTTATGTGTAATCAATTTAATGATTATCCTGTTTGCAAATATTGCTAAATGATTTATGTTGTAGCGATAGGTATTTTAATAAAATACACACTGTATAGATTTGTTTAAAGCTGCAAGGAGTGGTAAATAATGAAAGATAATGTGAGCTTTACACCAGTCGGATGTAAAGAGTGCAGAGATAAAACGAAGCTTGGCATTGATTTTACAATGGCTTTTCAGCCTATTGTTGATGTATCCGATAAGTCAATTTTTGGTTATGAGGCACTGGTAAGAGGTCTCAATAATGAAGGTGCTGATTTTATACTTTCCCAGTTGAATGATAGCAATCGTTATCGGTTTGATCAGGCGATTCGCGTAAAAGCAATCGACCTTGCAAAAAGATTAGATTTACAGGGTATGTTAAGTATTAACTTTTTACCAAATGCTGTTTATAAGCCAGAAACTTGCATTCGCGCAACATTAGAGGCGGCAGCGGAGATGGATTTTCCTACTGATCGCATCATGTTTGAAGTGACTGAAGGTGAAAAAGTCATTGATAATGATCATTTACGTAATATATTTAAGGAATATAAAAAGCATAAGTTTACAACGGCAATTGACGATTTTGGTGCAGGTTATGCAGGTCTAAATCTATTAGCGGATTGGCAGCCAGATATCATCAAATTGGATATGTCTTTAACGCGAAATGTAAACAGTGACAGAGTAAGACGTGCCTTAGTTTTTGGCATTATTTCGATTTGTAAAGAGCTAGATATTAAAGTCATTGCTGAGGGAATTGAGACGATTGAGGAGTGCTTAACCTTGGTAGATGAAGGTGTGACATTGTTTCAAGGTTATCTTTTTGCCCGCCCTGGTTTTGAAACCTTACCGATTGTGAATAGTGAAGTGTGGCCATTAATAAAAACTCGCCGAGTTAAAGACCGCCGATAGTTACTTTTTTTTATAACCTTTAGGCTATTTTTACAGTCTTAGTAATTCAATATATTTTTAATATGATAAAAGCAGTTTTAACTAACAAAAAACAAGTATTAACCTTTGATAATGGATTGATTAGTATTGATGACGTTATCAATATTTCGGAAAACTTAGCTGCGGTCAAACTTTCAGAAGATCCAGAATATCTCGCTTTTATCCAGCGCGGTGCTGATTTTGTGGTGCAAATTTTGGCAGATGGTAAGCCGGTTTACGGCATAAATACTGGCTTGGGTGATTCTTGTGAAATAGTGATTCCCGATCATTTAGCTTTGGCACTTTCAACGCATTTATATACCTATCATGGGTGTGGGTTAGGCCAGTACTTCTCCAGTAAACAGGTTAAAGCCATTATCGCAGTGCGAATTACCTCGCTGGCCAAAGGTTATTCAGGTGTAAGGCCATTATTACTACAACAGCTGGTAGCTTTCTTAAATAATGACATTAACCCAATGATTCCATCAGAAGGTTCAGTTGGGGCAAGTGGCGATTTAACACCGTTATC
>JANMNC010000006.1:0-10997 GCA_031373695.1 Methylotenera sp.
ATCGCGCGGTAAATCGGGCTCATCTTTAAAGCCATAGCGCACTGTTACGCGATAAAACTCGTGCAACATGGCCTCTACTGATACGCGCTCTTCTAAATTAGTATGTGGCACGTCTAAAAATTTTACCGTTAAAATAATGACTTTTTCGTGCAGTACTTTGTTGTGTTTAAGGTTGTGCAACATGGCATGTGGCACGCCTTCAGGGTTTGGCGTCATAAATACCGCTATGCCTGGCACGCGCGGTGGTGGGTGCGCGCCAACCGCTTCAATAAATGGGGCAAGTTCCATTGCCTCAGATTTCAAGTGTTTATAAAGTATATAGCGGCCGTTTTTCCAAGTCAGCATTAGTACAAAAATTACTAGTCCGATTAACAATGGTACCCAACCGCCATCAGGTATTTTTAATACGTTGGCACCAAAAAACGCTAAATCAATGATTAAAAATAATCCAATTAATAAACCAGTTTTTAGTTTGCTCCACCGCCAAATTTCTCTAAATACCACTGCTGCGAGTAAAGTGGTTATCACCATATCGCCAGTAACTGCAATGCCGTATGCAGCTGCCAGCTTGCTAGAGCTGCCAAAACCAACCACCAAAACCATTACGCCTAACATTAAGCCCCAATTAACGCGCGGCATATACACTTGCCCTTGTTCGCTTTCAGATGTGTGCTGTATGTGCATGCGTGGCAAATAGCCTAATTGTAGCGCTTGGCGTGATACGGAGAATGCGCCTGTAATAACGGCTTGTGAGGCAATAACGGTGGCCAGTGTTGCCAATATAATTAATGGGAATAGTGCCCACTCTGGCGCTAACAAATAAAATGGATTTTTAATGGCAGCACTGTTATGCAACATAAGTGCGCCTTGGCCAAAATAATTAAGAAGTAGCGCTGGCAGTACAAAACCATACCAAGCCAAGCGGATGGGAAAACGCCCAAAGTGGCCCATATCCGCATATAACGCTTCTGCACCAGTTACCGCTAGCACCACTGCACCAAGGGCTACAAAGGCAATCCACGGTTGGCTGGTAAAAAACTGAAAGGCAAATATTGGGTTTAATGCATTAAGTATGGTTGTATCGTGTGCAACATTTATGGCGCCAAGTACACCTAGTGTGCCAAACCATAACAACATAACAGGCCCAAAAAAGGCACCAACCACTGCAGTGCCCTTGCTTTGCGCCCAAAATAGACCAAACAAAACCACTAAAGTAATAGGTACGATAGCTTTATGCAGGCTGGGTGCCGCTACCTCTAAGCCTTCTACGGCAGAAAGCACTGAAATAGCGGGTGTAATCATGCCATCTGCATAAAACATGCAAGCACCTAAAATACCCAGCAACATAATATAGCGTTGTTTGGTTCGGTTGCCCTCTGTATTGCGGCTAGCCAGCGCTAGCAAAGCCATAATGCCGCCTTCGCCACGGTTGTCAGCACGCATAATAAAAGTGACGTATTTAACTGAAACAATCAGAATTAGCGCCCAAGTAATTAGTGACAAAATGCCGTAAACATTATCTATGGTCAGCGCTAATGGATGATGCCCCGCAGAAAAAACTTCTTTCATGGTGTAAAGTGGGCTGGTGCCAATGTCGCCGAAGACTACGCCCAGAGCGGCTAGGGCCATGGTTGGCAGGGTGGCTTTGTGAGGATTGTTGTTAGTCATGGGTAAGGGCTTGCATGAGAGAAGGTATTATCAACCAATTGAATGAGCAAACCAATAGCTAATGCGCTATTTAATTAAATTTAACCCGTTTTAAGCGAGTAGTTTATTGTTTTAGCTGTGTAATTTGCGCATCAGCAGTGCCTTGATGCAATGTAATTTTAATCTGTTGGTTTATTTGTAATTGTTGGCTATTTTTTACAATCTCGCCACTTGCGTTGTGCACCATGGCGTAGCCACGCGCCAACACATTTTGCGGATTTAGCTGACTCAAACTATTATTTAGCCTAAGTAAATGCTGCTGCTGCAGTTGCATGTGCCGCTGCAAGGCAATATCCATGCGGTGTTTCAGCTGCTTAATTTGAATCGATTGACGCGCTAATTGCTGTGCTGGCGAAATCAGCCTACGCGCCAAATAATCTAGCATCTGTGCACGCTGTTGAAAAACCGAATTAATTTGCTTATTCAATTGGTTTTTTAGATGATTGAGTTGGTTTTTTAAGCTGGTAATATCAGTGCAAGCTAGTTCGGCTGCTGCAGTAGGCGTAGCGGCACGCATATCGGCCACAAAATCACAAATGGTAAAATCAGTCTCATGGCCAACACCGCTAATCGTTGGAATCGTGCATTCATCAATCGCGCGGGCAACAATTTCTTCGTTAAATTGCCATAAGTCTTCCATGCTGCCACCACCGCGACAAATAATTAGCGTGTCAACTTCATTACGTGTGTTTGCTGTATGAATGGCCTTGGCAATTAGTGCAGCTGCGCCTTTGCCTTGCACAGGGGTTGGGTAAATAATCACTTTTACAGCAGGATTGCGGCGTTTTAAGGTGGTTAGTACATCACGTAAAGCGGCAGCATCTAGTGAAGTAACAATACCAATAGTTACAGGGTGCTGTGGAATAGCCTGTTTGTAAGCCGCATCAAACAAGCCCTCGTGAGCAAGTTTTATTTTAAGCTGCTCAAAGGCTTCAAATAAAGTACCCAAACCTGCTTTTTGTACAAACTCAACCGTTAGCTGAAAGTCTCCACGCGCCTCGTACAAGGTTACTGTGCAACGGGCTTCAATTTTATCGCCCTCGCGCGGTATAAAATCCATATAACTATTGCGGCGTTTAAACATCACGCATTTAACTTGTGCAGTTTGATCTTTAAGCGAAAAATACCAATGGCCAGAAGCGGCGCGGGTAAAGTTAGATACTTCGCCCGATACCCAAAATAGCGGAAAGCTAAGCTCTAACACCTCTCGCGCTAAACGATTGAGCTCGCTAACTGTCAGAATTTGCTTGAGTGTGCTGGTGTCAGATGTAATCACAGGTGTAATCAA
The DNA here is from genome assembly GCA_031373695.1 of Methylotenera sp. Lineage (GTDB taxonomy): Bacteria > Pseudomonadota > Gammaproteobacteria > Burkholderiales > Methylophilaceae > Methylotenera_A. The sequence goes on from JANMNC010000006.1 coordinate 2,996, forward strand.
AATGGGTTATCTATTACAATGTTTGTTAACTTAAATTATAAGCGGTAAATTAACATGTTAAAAAATTTATTAAGTGGCAAAAGCGGTTATTTAATTGGCTTTGCCGCTTGCTTTGGTATTGTGGCGCTGGCTTTAGTTATTCAAACGGTTTATAAGCTAGAACCTTGCCCTTTATGCATTACGCAAAGAATGTTTTTTATGGGCTTAGGTGTTTTATTTTTAATCGCGGCCTTTATAAAACCTGCCAGCATTCTGCAAAAAATATTTACTTTTTTACAGGTGCTAGCCGCGCTAGGTGGCGCTGGTTGGGCTTTACGTCATTGGTATTTGCAAGCCAATAAAGAAAGCATGATTGCTGATTGCGGTGTGGGTTTTGACTACATGTTCGAAAATTTTCCGCTAGAAAAAATGTTTAAACTTATATTTAAAGGCACTGGTGATTGCGCAGCCATTGATTGGACATTTTTAGGGTTAACGCTGCCGCAACTGGCGCTGATTACCTTCATTGGTTTTGCTATTTATGCACTATTCTTGCTGAAAAACAACAGATAATAATTTATATAAAAAATCATGAACATAAAAACATTAGACGATTTTGTAGGCAACACACCGCTGGTTAAATTGCAGCGCCTAGGCAAAGATAGCGCGGGCCAAACCAGCAACACCATTTTGCTTAAATTAGAAGGTAATAATCCTGCAGGTTCAGTAAAAGATAGGCCCGCTTACAGCATGATTACACGGGCAGAAGCGCGTGGTGACATTAAGCCAGGTGATACCTTAATTGAGGCCACCAGTGGCAATACCGGTATTGCATTGGCGATGGTGGCGGCGATGCGTGGCTACAAAATGGTGTTGGTGATGCCAGAAAATCAAAGTATTGAGCGCCGCCAAAGTATGAAAGCTTATGGCGCAGAGTTGGTATTAACGCCTAAAGACGGCAGCATGGAGCTGGCACGTGATGTAGCCATGAAAATGCAGCTTGAAGGTGAAGGTATTGTGCTGGATCAATTTGGCAATCAAGACAATCCGCTGGCACATTATGAAACCACAGGCCCAGAAATTTGGCGTGACACCGCAGGTAAAATCACCCATTTTGTGGCTAGCATGGGCACTACTGGTACTATTATGGGTGTTTCGAGGTTTTTAAAAGAGCAAAATCCAAACATCAAAATTATTGGTGTTCAGCCAGAAGAGGGCAGCCAAATACCGGGTATTCGTAAATGGCCAGTGGAATATATGCCGACTATTTTTGATGCCAAACGTGTAGATGAATTGCGTTATGTGTCACAAAAAAATGCCGAAAATATGACCAGAAAACTAGCCACTGAAGAAGGTATTTTTGCAGGTATATCTAGCGGTGGTGGCCTTTATACGGCATTGCAGCTCTCTAAAGAAGTAGAAAATGCAGTGATTGTTTCTATTGTCTGCGATAGAGGTGACCGATACCTATCTACTGGCGTATTTCCATCTTAGAAACCTCTTAAGATGATGCCGCTCATGGTTCGACGCATGGTTCGACAAGCTCACCACGAACGGAGCAAGCAATATCGCCACGAGCACAATGCACGGCTAATTGTTAGGACTCAATTAGCAAAAGGACAATCGTAAGTGTTAAAAATAGCGGCAAGTATTTTTTTGCTTGCTTTGGCGAAAAATGCGTTTGCCGTTAGCCAAATTAATATTCAAATTGGTACGCTGAGTAACGAAACTATTGAAGTACGTAATGCCAGTATTGCGCTTGATTTAAAATCTACACCTACTGTTGCATTTAAAACCGAGCTAAAACAGCCTGCCGATAAAGCTTTTTCGCAAGCGCAACTGCGCTGCCAAGTGCCCGCTTTGTTGTTGCAAGCAACCTGGAGTTGCAGCGAAGGCAAATTTGTAGCAGAGCGCATTAACCTGCCTTTTGCCTTAGATATTACCCCGCAGCCAAAAGGTTTTGTGGCCAATTTAAACTTACTAGGCGCTAATTTTAGTGATGAGGCTGGTTTGCATGCTGCCGAAAAGCTTACGGGTTATTTAACTGTAGTTGCCAAACAAGAGGGTGATGCACTGCATTTTAATAGTGCGCTAAATTGGCAAAGCGGCGAGATGTTTTGGCAGCCTTTGTACATTGCCAATGGTGGGCACGAGCTGCAAGCTACAGGCAATTTAAAGGGTGATATTCTCACATTAGATAGCGCGACTTTAAAGTTAAGTAAAGTGGGTAATCTTAGCTTTAACGGCCAAATTGGCATCAAACAATATCAAGTTATTAAATTAAATGCCGATTTGCCTAATTTGAATTTGGCAGAAGCTTACCCTTTGTTATTTAAGCCTTTTTTAGGTAAAACCATGCTTAATAATGCAGAGCTAAACGGCAAAGCAGCGTTAAGTATTAAGGTCGAAAATTCGCAATTAAAGACATTTAATATTCAATTAAAAGAGGTAAATATTGACGATAAAAATCACAAGTTTGCGTTTTATAATGTGAACGCAGATATTCCTTGGAGTTATGACGATGCGACAAATGTTGCGCTTTCGTACCTTAATGGACAATTATTGAGCATGCCGCTAGGCCGCACCAGCATTGGCGCGCAAGTCAATCGTTATTCGCTGGTTTCACCTAATATTACGCTGCCTATTTTAGATGGTGAGCTTAAATTGTCAGATATTTCTGCTGCGCGTATTGGTAGTAATTGGTATTGGCATTTGCGCGCTAATTTAAGCCCAGTATCGATGTCAGATGCTACTCGCGCATTTAAATTGCCTATTATGCAAGGCAAGGCCTCAGCCGAAATTCCACTGGTAACTTACAGCGGCGGCATTTTAACAACCGAGGGTGAAATGGTGCTTAACGTTTTTGATGGCACTGCAAAAGTTTCGCAACTCACTATGATTAACCCGCTAAGCCAATCACCCCAATTAAGTGCTGATTTAACATTGCGCAATTAAGATTTAGGCAGTTTAACGCGCACGTTAAGCTTTGGCGCTAGAGAGGGCAAGCTAGATGGTGATGTGAATGACTTAGAAATGCTTAATTGGAAGCCTGTAAAAATGGATGCTAAAGTACAAAGCAGTGCTGGCAAATATACAAAAAAAATATCGCAACGGGCGGTTGAAAATATATCATCACTAGGTGGGGCGGGTGCTGCAGCGGCAGTACAACGCAGCGTGTTACGATTTTTTGAAAACTTTAACTATTCAACATTAGGCTTAAGTTGCAAATTGCGCAACGACACTTGCGAAATGAGCGGGGTAGAGTCAACGCAAGGGGGGTATGTAATCGTTAAAGGTAGTGGCATACCCGCAATTACGGTGTTGGGGTACAATAAAACTGTGGGTTGGAGCGAGTTATTAGGCCGAATTAAGCGCGTGACTGATGGCAACACCAAAGCGATTGTTAAGTAATAAGTTTCTAATTGGTATTTAAAAGGATTAAAAAAATGAAAAAATGGGCAATTGGTTTAAGTATGGCGGCAATTTTGCCCGCATGTGTCACCATTAATATTTACTTTCCAGCTGCGGCTGCAGAAAAAGCGGCCGATAAAATTATTGATGAAGTATGGCAGTTAAAAGACGGCCAAGAGGCAGCAAAACCAACAGATGCGCCTGCTCAGACTCCCGCTGAAACGCCTGCCAAGTAATTTAAAAAGGAAAAGGACAAAAAAATGAAAAAACTAATATTAGGCTGTGTGCTGTTAGCCAACTTATTTGCTGCAAACTGGGTAGCCGCCGCTGCAGATTTAGAAGCCAATACGCCAGCTATAGCCGCTATAAAAGCTAGTATGCAAGCGCGTCATGCTCAATTAAGCCCACATTACAGTGCTGGTGCAATTGGGTTAACCAAAGATGCGTTTATTGCTGTTAAAGATGCCGCAGCTGTGCCGCTTTCACAACGTGGCTCACTTACTGGTTTGGTAAAAGATGAAAACGCAGACCGCGCTAATTTATACAAAGAAATCGCCAGCGCAAATGGTCATCCAGAATGGCAAGGCGACATTCAGAGTACTTTTGCAAGTCGCTGGATTGATAAAGCGCAAGCTGGCTGGTTTTATCAAAGCGGTGGTGCTTGGGTTAAAAAATAAGGGTTTAAAATTTTAAAAAGGCTGCTTATGCGGCCTTTTTTATTAGCACTTTTATAGTATGCTTTAGTTTATGACACCAACTTTAGTATTCGACATTGAAACCATACCCGATACCGATGGCCTGCGAGCCTTATTAGATCTGCCTTCTGAGGCGACTAATGAAGATGTTGCAAATGTTGCATTGCATCTACGTCGCCAGCATAACGGCAGTGAATTTTTGCCACTGCATCAACATAAAATTTGCGCCATTAGTTGTGCCTTGCGTGAGGGTAACAATTTTAAAGTGTGGACTTTGGGCGATGCCGACTCATCTGAGGCAGAAATAATTCAACGCTTTTTTGATGGCATTGAAAAATACACACCACAAATAATCTCGTGGAATGGTAGTGGTTTTGATTTGCCCGTGCTGCATTATCGCGCCATGATTAATAGCGTTCAAGCCCCACGTTACTGGGATTTAGGCGAGGATGATAAAGATTTTAAATGGAACAATTACATCAGCCGTTATCACACGCGGCACTTAGATTTAATGGATTTGCTGGCAATGTATAACGCCAGAGCCAATGCGCCATTAGATGATTTAGCCAAGTTGTGTGGCTTTCCAGGCAAGCTGGGTATGGATGGTAGCAAAGTTTGGGATGCTTACAAGGCTGGCAAAATTGAAGAAATTCGTAATTATTGCGAGACCGATGTGGCTAATACACATTTGGTTTATTTGCGCTTTCAATTGATGCGTGGCCATTTAACCAGAACCGAATATGAAGCTGAAATAAAATTGGTGCGCGAAACCTTAAGTGGTTACAGCGCACCGCATTGGGGTGAGTTTTTAGCTGCTTGGCAGCATTAAGTTATCATAGCGGGCTTGATCCGCAATCTCAGAAATTTGCAAGATGCTAAATCAGGCCGTAAAGGTCTACACTGTGGAATATATGCACTAAAGTGCATTATTCACACGCGAAATTTCAGAGTACTAATAGATTAGTTGCCTTCACCATCCAATGGTATATCTTCATCCACAAAGTCTTTCCAATTGAGTACCACTTTTTTGTTAGCGTTGTCTTCCAGCGTTACTTTGTAGCGTAATTTTTGGCCGTTATTATTGGCTAAAATAGTATAAGTACCTGCGGGTAGGTTTACATACAGCAAGGGTTTTGCGCCAACAAGACGAAACACTAAGCCGCTCGCTTCATCATAAATATTCACGTTTACATTCATTGCCCAGCGCCCAACCAGGCCTTCAGAAAATAATAAGTTCAGTGTGAAGTTTTTTGCGATGCGCTTCATCTGCACAGCTTCTTCTTCGCCAATGCCTGCCGTAACATATTTATAACCATGCGCCGAGTTGCGTATTTGCAGCGGCTGTGCCAGTGCAATTTGACTGATAAAAACCAAACCAAATATAACCATTAATTTGCAACTTATTTTATACATATTTTTACTTTCCTTAATCTATATAAGTACTTAAACGTTTTTATGAAAGTAGTTTAGCAAACTTTTTGTAATTACTCTAATGTTGTGGTTTAAGCTAAAATGTCATACATGAGAAGAAGCCGTAATAAAGCATTTAAAAATCCTGCAGAAAACCCAATTTTAACTGCCACTATTGAGTCGCTAGACCAAGAGGGGCGCGGCGTTGCACATGTTGAGGGTAAAACTATTTTTATTGATGGCGCCTTGCCAAATGAAAAAGTTACCTATCAATCACAGCGCATCAAGCCAAGCTATGAAGTGGCTAACGTTGTTAGCATTTTAAAGCAAAGCAATCAACGTGTTACGCCAAAATGCCCGCACTTTGGCTTGTGTGGCGGTTGCAAATTACAGCACATGGATGCCAACGCGCAAGTGGCAGCCAAGCAACGTTTGTTAGAAAATGATTTATGGCATATTGGAAAAGTAAAGCCAGATAACCTATTGCCGCCACTATACGGCCCAACATGGGGCTATAGGCACAAGGCGCGTTTAAGCGTTAAATATGTAGATAAAAAGCAGCGCGTGCTAGTGGGCTTTAACGAAAAAGGTACACGTTACGTGGCCGATATGAACAGCTGCGAAGTGTTGGTGCCAGAAGTTTCAGCCTTAATTGCGCCTTTGCAGTTGATGATAGAGCAGCTAAGTATTCGCGATAAATTACCGCAAATTGAGCTGGCAGTTGGCGAGGCTGATTTAAATGCCAACAACGAAAGCGCAAATAATCAACCTGTAATTGTGCTGATTTTGCGCATTATGGACGCTTTAACTTTTGATGATGAAACACATTTAAAAGCCTTTGCCGATAATCACAAAGTGCAAATTTGGACGCAAACTAAAGGCCCAGATACCATTAAACCGTTTTGGCCACTCAATGCGCCACAAAGTGAGACGCATGAAAATTTAGTCACACCACAAAACATAGCGCACGAAAATACAGCTGCGCAGTTAAAAATCCCGCAACTGCAATATAGCCTGCCTGAATTTGACTTAACTTACCCGTTTAAACCCAATGAGTTTACGCAAGTAAACCCGCAAATTAACCAAGTAATGATTCGCCGCGCTATGCAATTATTAAAGCCTCAAGCGGGTGAAAAAATTGCCGATTTCTTTTGCGGTATTGGCAATTTTACTTTGCCTATAGCCCGCAGCGGTGCAGCAGTATTGGGCTTAGAAGGTTTAAGTAATTTGGTTGATAGGGCAAATGAAAGTGCGGCCTTAAACAATATTAGCAACGCCACGTTTGGTGTGGCCGATTTGTTTAAAATGACCGCCACAAGCTTGGCAGCATTAGGCCAGTTTGATAAATGGCTAGTAGACCCACCACGCGATGGCGCCTATGAGTTGGTGCAAGCAATAGAGGCCGAAACTGCCCCACAAATTATCGTTTACGTATCGTGTAACCCCGCGACGCTAGCGCGCGATGCAGGTGTATTGGTGAATGAAAAGGGTTACAGCCTTAGCGCGGCAGGCGTCATTAATATGTTCCCGCACACCGCGCATGTAGAATCTATCGCCTGCTTTATTAAAAACTAGGTCAAGCGTTAAACCTTAATTGTTGGCTGTTACCCTTGTCTTGTGCCAAAAAAATCGGTTTGGTTTCTTTTGTTATCTACACTGTAGGCAGATTTTCCGCCCACTGCTAATAACAACAAACCACCCGCAATTGAGATATTTTTTAAGAATAAAATCATCTGCATTTGGTCGGCAAAGTTGCGGTGAAAAATAAGCGCGGCAACAATAGAAAACAAGGCTAAAGCCAATGCGGCATAGCGTGTTTTAAAGCCTATTGCCACACAAATACCACCTAAAATTTCTAAGGCAATAGTTGGCCATAGCAAAATGGCTGGTACACCTAGCGATTGCATATAGCCAGCGGTGCCAGCTGGGTCTTGAATTTTGCCTAATCCTGCTAAAATAAAAATAAGTGCCAACATAATGCGGCCTAACAATTGTATTAATGCAGTCATGACGAGCTCTCCAAAACAGTTTAAAAAATGGTTGCGGGTAATTATTTAAGCACAAATTGGCAATGCAAACACCTATTTTGTGATGTGCGCCTAATGAGTTGTGTGTTAAATCGGGTAAAATTAAGGTATGAAATGGCTAATATTATTGTTACCTTTAAGTTTATTAGCCTGCAAAGCGTCACAAACCTCGCCCGAAATTAACTTTGCCATTGCACAAGCGCCACTTAATTTAGACCCGCGCTATGCCACCGATGCAGCTTCAGAACGGGTAAATCGCTTAATTTATCAGCCATTAGTTGATTTTAATGCTGCCTCGCAAGCCTCGCCGATATTGGCTCGCAGCCATACTGTTTCAACCCTAGCGTATCGGTTTATTTTAAATAAAAACCTCGCACCGTTTCACCATTCGCAAAAATCACTCACCGCGTATGATATAAAAGCCACTTACGATTCTTTTTTAACGCTAACAGATTCGCCACATAGCGCAGAGTTTGCCAA
>JANMNC010000043.1:0-15123 GCA_031373695.1 Methylotenera sp.
TGTAATTATTGCTATTATACGCGCCACTTGATTGACGTTTAAACCGATTAAGTAAATTTTTTCAAATTTTAGTTTTAAATCACTACTTCGTCCCGTACAGGGTGTTTGCATGGCTTTAGTAAAAAAGCATGTGAATATTGTGGATGAATGTAATGTTAACCCTTACATGGAGCAATACAATGTCAGTTACTATGCGTCAAATGCTTGAGGCCGGTGTTCACTTTGGCCACCAAACCCGTTATTGGAACCCTAAAATGGCTGAGTACATTTTTGGTGACCGCAACAAAATTCATATTGTTAACCTTGAAAAAACATTGCCACTATTTGAAGAGGCAATGAAGTACACACGTACTTTAGCCGCTAACAAAGGCCGCATCTTGTTTGTTGGTACAAAACGTCAAGCGCGCGATATCGTTAAAGAAGAAGCAGCCCGTGCTGGTTGTGCTTATGTTAATCATCGTTGGTTGGGCGGAATGCTGACTAACTTTAAAACAGTTAAACAATCCATTAAGCGTCTGCATGATTTTGATGCAATGTTGCTAGATGGTAGCTTAGAAAAATTTGGTAAAAAAGAAGCGCTAGGCTACAAACGTGAAATCGAAAAATTAGAGCGTTCAATTGGCGGCATTAAAGAAATGGGTGGCTTGCCAGATGCGATATTTATTATCGACGTTGGTCACGAAAGCGGCGCGATTACTGAAGCAGCTAAGTTAGGTATACCAGTAATTGGTGTTGTTGATACGAATAACTCGCCTGATGGCGTAGCTTATGTGATTCCAGGCAATGATGACTCTAGCCGTGCAATTCGCTTGTATGCACGTGGTGTAGCAGATGCGGTGTTAGAAGGTCGCGCTAACGCGATTACTGAAATTGTTAAATCTGCACAAGAGGAAACTTTTGTAGAAGCCTCAGCTGATGCAGCTGTAGAGTAAATAATAAAATTTAAAAGGGGCGCATAGCCCCTTTTTCTATTTAATAAATACCGAATACCCTTTAAAAAATATTACGTTAGATATTACGTTTAGGAGCTAAAAATGGCTGAAATTACCGCAAGCATGGTAAAAGAATTACGTGAGCGCACTGATGCGCCGATGATGGATTGTAAAAAAGCATTAACCGAAGCAGAAGGCGATATGACTCGCGGCGAGGAAATTTTACGCGTTCGCTTTGGTAATAAAGCTAGCAAAGCTGCAGGCCGTGTGGCTGCGGAAGGTACAGTAGGTGTTTCAATTAGTGCAGATGGTAAAACTGGCGCTATGATTGAAGTAAACTCTGAAACTGACTTTTGTGCAAAAAATGAAGATTTTTTAAAATTTGTTTCAGAATTAGCAACAACAGTTGCTGGCAGCAATGCTGCAGACATTACAGCGGTAAGTGCGCTTGCTATGCGTGGCGCAACTGTTGAAGAAACTCGCGCGCAATTGGTTGGTAAGATTGGCGAAAACATCACTCCAAGAAGATTTGTAAAAGTTGATGCAGCAGGTAAATTGGCCAGCTATGTACATGGTAGCAAAATTGGTGTGTTGGTAGATTTAGTAGGTGGTGATGAAGCGCTAGCTAAAGATATTGCTATGCACATTGCTGCTGCAAAACCTAAATCGCTTGACGCTAGCGGTATTTCACAAGATTTAATCGACACAGAACGTCGTGTGGCGATTGAGAAGGCTAAAGAAGCTGGCAAACCAGAAGCGATGCTAGAAAAAATTGCAGATGGCACTGTGCAAAAGTTTTTGAAAGAAGTAACTTTACTCAGCCAAATTTTTGTAAAAGATGATAAATTTACAATCGAATCTTTACTTAAATCTAGAAATGCATCGGTAGCTTCATTCACTATGTTTACTGTGGGCGAAGGCATCGAGAAGGTAGTAGTTGATTATGCGGCTGAAGTTGCTGCAGCGGCTAAGGTTTAACTCACATAGTTTAAAAAGTGGGCTAATAGCCCACTTTTTTTTCGTCTAAATTTTGGCTAATTGGCTTAAAACTTAAGCAAATCTGATTAATACTTTTAGCAAAATTACTGGGTTTGTGTTTAAATATTTAAAATTATAAGACAAGGAAAAACATGGCAAAACCCGCCTATAAACGTATATTACTCAAGCTATCTGGCGAAGCGCTCATGGGTGACGATGCATATGGCATTAATCGTGCAACAATTACTAATATTGTTGAGCAAGTTAAAGAGATTGTGGATTTAGGCGTTGAAGTGGGCGTGGTTATTGGTGGCGGCAATATTTTTCGTGGCGTAGCACCAGCAGCAGCTGGCATGGACAGAGCTACAGCTGATTACATGGGTATGTTAGCTACTGTAATGAATGCGCTGGCATTGCAAGACGCCATGAAGCACATTGGTTTAAAAGCGCGTGTTCAAAGCGCTTTAAACATTGAGCAAGTCGCTGAGCCTTATATTCGAGGTAAAGCAATACGCTACTTAGAAGAAGGCCGTGTGGTTATATTTGGTGCAGGTACAGGCAATCCATTTTTTACTACAGACACTGCTGCAGCCTTGCGAGGTATGGAAATTAATGCTGAAATTGTTTTAAAGGCGACTAAAGTAGATGGTATTTATACGGCAGACCCTAAAAAAGACTCCAGTGCTACAAAATATGACACTGTAACCTTTGATGAAGCAATCACTAAAGACTTAAAAGTAATGGATGCAACGGCATTAACGCTATGCCGCGACCAAAAATTGCCGATTGCGGTATTTAGCATATTTAAGCCGGGTGCGCTTAAGCGCGTAGTTATGGGTGAAAAAGAAGGCACCCTAGTTATTGTGTAATTTAAGATGTGGTGAAATTTAAAAAAGTTGGAGAAGTAAATGTTAGATGAAATTAAAAAAACAGCCGATATAAAAATGCAAAAATCACTTGAATCACTAAAAAATGATTTAGCAAAAGTGCGTACAGGCCGCGCTCATACTGGTTTGCTAGACCATGTAATGGTGGAATATTATGGGTCGATGGTTTCTGTGAATCAAGTTGCAAACGTTAACTTAGGTGATGCACGTACCATTAATGTGCAGCCCTATGAAAAAAATATGATAGGTAAGGTAGAAAAAGCGATTCGTGATTGTGATTTAGGCTTAAATCCTGCTACAAATGGTGACTTGATTCGTGTGCCTATGCCAATGTTAACTGAAGAGCGTCGCCGCGATTTAACCAAAATTGTTCGTAATGAAGGTGAGGGCGCAAAAGTGGCGATACGTAATGTGCGTCGTGATGCAAATGACACCTTAAAAAAACTTTTAAAAGATAAAGAAATTGGTGAAGATGACGAGCGTAGAGCGCAAGATGAAGTGCAAAAAATGACCGATAAGGCAGTTATAGAGGTCGATAAGTTGTTGCAAGCCAAAGAAGTTGATTTAATGGCCGTTTAAATTTATAAGTTAAAAAATAAGGTTAAATTAATTGGGTTTTTTTTCAAGTTCTACACAAGCAATACCTATCTCAGGTGAGATTCCTAATCACATTGCCGTGATTATGGATGGTAATGGCCGTTGGGCTAGAAAGCGTTTTTTACCTCGCGTTGCAGGTCATAAACGTGGTGTAGAGACGGTGCGTGATTTAGTGAAGCAATGTGCCAAGTTGAATGTAAAGTATTTAACTTTATTTGCATTTAGCAGCGAAAATTGGCGCAGACCTGATGATGAAGTTTCGTTTTTAATGGGCTTATTTATGGACGCGCTCAAGCGCGAAGTAACTAAGCTGCATGACAATAACATTCGTTTAATTTTAATAGGCGACCGCAGCCGTTTTAATGCAGAATTAGTTGCACAAATTGAAGCTTCTGAGAAATTAACATCTAAAAACACAGGTTTAGTGCTTACTGTTGCGGCAAATTACGGTGGGCGTTGGGATATTTTGCAAGCAACTAATCGAATGATTGCAGCTAACCCAAAAAAAGCTGGTCAATTTACCGAAGAAGATTTAACACCTTATTTGGCAATGCATTACGCAACAGAGCCTGATTTATTTATCCGTACCGGTGGCGAAAAACGCGTCAGTAATTTTTTACTTTGGCAATTGGCTTACACCGAGCTTTATTTTACCGATACACTTTGGCCTGACTTTGACACAAAGCCATTTCAAGCAGCAATTACATCGTATCAGCAGCGTGAGCGTCGTTTTGGGCGCACAAGTGAACAATTAACTGCCAACATAGATGCTTAGTTCTATCTTTAAATCACATGCTTAAAACCCGCATTATTACTGCATGCGTGCTTATTGCGTGCTTTGTACCTGCATTGTTTAAACTGTCAAATAGCTATTGGGCTTATGCTATGTTGGTTTTATCGCTAGTTGCGCTGTATGAGTGGGGCAGTTTAATCAAGTTAACCAAGCTTCAAGTAGCGGTTTATGCACTAGTTGCTGCTGCAATAGGCCTAGTTATAGTGCCATTAATTGAGCAATATGGTTTTCACCGTTTCTTTTACCAATCTCTAATAGTATTTTTGCTGGCTACGTTGTTTTGGTTATTAATAGTGCCTTTTTGGTTAAAAACAAAAAGTCATGTGATGAATAAGTGGTTGATGAGCGCACTTGGTTTTTTACTAATAGGCTCATTATGGCTTGCGCTAATTTGCGCAAAAGGTGCAGATCCGTGGTTGCTATTAGGGTTGCTAGCCACTATTTGGATAGCTGACAGTGCCGCTTATTTTGCAGGAAAGAATTTTGGAAAACATAAATTAGCGCCGTCCATTAGCCCAGGTAAAACTTGGGAGGGTGTTGCAGGTGCATTAATGAGTGTGACAGTTTTTGGATTTATTTTGTATCAGTTTTTTGATGTTAAAAACTTTGCTATTTTTCCAGCGCTCTGGATTATTACAATGCTGGGTGTGATTGGCGATTTATTTGAATCGATGATGAAACGTCAAGCTGGTATTAAAGATAGCGGTCATTTACTGCCTGGTCACGGTGGTATTTTAGATCGTATTGACGGCATTATTCCAAGTCTACCTATCGCTATACTCATGATTTATATTTATAACTACTTTGCTGCGGTGCTTTAGTTGAAAAACGTTACTATTCTGGGCAGTACAGGCACCATCGGCTTACAAACGCTAGATGTAATCGCTCGCCATACAAGTGAGTATAAAGTTTTTGCAGTTGCAGCTAACACCAATGTAGAGGTGCTATTTGAGCAATGTGTTCAATACAAGCCTAAATATGCTGTCATGTTAAGTGAGAAAGCGGCGCTTGAGCTACACACCAAATTAAAAGCTTATCACAGCAAAACCCAAGTTATATCTGGCATGTCGGGCCTAGAACAAATCTCATCTGACGCCGAAGTAGATATTGTAATGGCAGCAATTGTTGGTGCGGCAGGTTTAAAGCCAGCAATGGCAGCGGCCAAAGCTGGCAAACGTATTTTGCTAGCGAATAAAGAAACATTGGTAATGGCGGGTAGCTTGTTTATGCAAGCTGTTAAAGATGGCGGTGCCACTTTGCTGCCAATAGATAGCGAGCATAACGCCATATTCCAAGTGATGCCGCCACAACATTTAACAGATAGCCAGCTCGATAAAATGGGCATTCGTAAAATTATCCTTACTGCATCTGGCGGCCCATTCAGACAATACACTCAAACACAGCTAGAAAACGTAACGCCTACATTGGCACTAAAACACCCCAATTGGGTAATGGGTGCGAAGATTACGATTGACTCTGCAACCCTAATGAATAAAGGTTTAGAAGTGATTGAGGCGCATTGGTTATTTAATGCGGCCCCCAGTCAAATTGATGTTGTGGTTCATCCCCAAAGCATTATTCACTCAATGGTGGAATATGTTGATGGCAGCGTGTTAGCACAACTAGGCAACCCAGATATGCGCACGCCAATTGCCTATGCATTAGCTTACCCAAACAGAATTGACTGTGGCGTGGCTAGGCTTAACTTGCTAGAAATTGCCAAGTTAGAGTTTGAAGCGCCAGATACCAAGCGTTTTCCCTGCTTACAATTGGCTTATGATGCGCTTGCAGTTGGCGGCACAGCGCCAGCTATACTAAATGCTGTAAACGAAATAGCTGTAGCCGCTTTTTTAAAAAATAAAATTCATTTCTTGGATATTGCCAAGTTAATCACTAAAGCCTTAGATTTAATTGAAGCAGCGCCTGTAAGTTCGTTAGAACAGCTTATTGAGGTTGATGCCGAGGCCAGAAGATTTGCTCATATGGATCTTTTAAAGTCGCCTAGTGAACAGGTTTCAATGGCATGATGACCATTCTAGCTTTTATTGTCACCATTGGTATTTTAGTGACCATTCATGAATATGGCCACTTTCAAGTTGCGCGCTGGTGTGGCGTTAAAGTGTTGCGGTTTTCTATTGGTTTTGGCAAGCCACTTGTAAAAAAAACTTTTGGACACGATAAAACAGAATTTGTACTAGCTGCTATTCCACTGGGCGGCTTTGTAAAAATGCTCGATGAGAGAGAGTTAAAGGCCGAGCTCGAGCAAAATCCACAAGACAAAACACGGGTGATTTATACTGAATCTGAGTTAAATCGTGCATTTAATCGGCAATCTGTATATAAACGCATTGCAATTGTTTTGGCTGGCCCCGTAGCTAATTTGTTATTGGCAATTTTGTTGTATTGGCTATTGTTTATGCAAGGGGTTACTGGTCTGCGCCCCATAATCGGTGTAATTGAAGATAACAGTTTGGCCGCTAAAGCCAGTTTAAAAAGTGGTGAAGTTATTCAAAAAATAGCGGGCAAATCTGTTAACTCTTGGCAAGATGCCCGTTGGATATTGCTTGAATACTCACTAGACAACAAATCGGTAGAAATTGAAGCGATTAATGATCATAACGAACTGCACTTGCATACGCTAAATTTTGATGGGATAAGTAATGACCCAGAAGTAGACGTGTTAAAAAAAATAGGGTTGCAGATGTTTAAGCCAGATATTGCTGCTGTAATTGGCGAAATTTTGCCCGATAGTGCTGCAGAAAAAGCCAAATTCAAACCAAACGACAAAATATTAAGCGTTGATAACGTAGCTATGAGCTCGTGGGAGGCTGTAGTGAATGCCGTTAAAGCTAGCCCAAATAAACAGATGCAGTTTGAAGTGGAGCGTGCTGGCGGCATTATTAGCATTTCTGCTAC
Organism: Methylotenera sp.; assembly: GCA_031373695.1. Lineage (GTDB taxonomy): Bacteria > Pseudomonadota > Gammaproteobacteria > Burkholderiales > Methylophilaceae > Methylotenera_A. The sequence goes on from JANMNC010000043.1 coordinate 7,104, forward strand.
GCCAGAAGCCATAAAAGAAAATAGCCAAAGTATTGGCAGGTTGGGTGCGAGTGTGAAAATTGACAAACAATCTATGGATAAATTATTGATTGAGCTAAGTTACTCTCCAATAGAAAGTTTAAAGTTAGCGATTGTTAAAACTTGGGATACCTCAATATTTAGCTTAAAAATGTTGGGTAAAATGATTATGGGTAAAGTATCAATAAAAGGCATAAGCGGCCCCGTAACTATTGCCACGTTTGCGGGTGAGAGCGCAAATTTAGGCTTAAAAACTTTTTTAGGCTTCTTAGCGCTGGTGAGTATTAGCATTGGTGTGCTTAACCTTTTGCCAATTCCAGTGTTAGATGGCGGCCATTTGATGTATTATGTGGTTGAAATATTGAAGGGTTCACCAGTTTCAGAGCCTACTATGTTAATAGGACAAAAAATAGGATTTGTATTATTAGGTTTGCTCATGACCATTGCTATTTTCAATGATTTCAATCGATTGCTCACCACAATTTAATCTGGGTTAATAATTTGCTTAAAATCCGCTACATACCAGCATTAGTGCTTACACTTTTTAGCCAACAAGTTTTGGCGCTTGAACCTTTTGTTGTGAAAGATATACGGGTAGAAGGCTTACAGCGCACTGAGGCGGGCACTGTTTTTAATTATCTGCCAGTACAAGTGGGTGACGTTATGAGTGACGAGAAAGCTACTCAGGCCATAAAGTCGCTATACAACACAGGCTTTTTTAAAGATGTACGTATTGAAGCCGATGGTGAAGTATTAGTAGTTACCGTTCAAGAGCGTTCTGCCATTGCTAAAATTGATTTTAGTGGCAATAAATCTTTCCCCTCAGACAAGATGACCGAAGGTTTAAAACAAATTGGTATTTCAGAAGGTCTGATTTTTGATAAATCTCAATTAGATCGCGCCGAGCAAGAAATTAAACGTCAATATTTAGCACAAGGTAAATATGGCGCTACCGTCAAAACTGTTGTGTCGCCATTAGAGCGCAATCGAGTAGGTGTACGCTTTGAGATTGAAGAGGGCGTAGTTGCTAAAATTCGCGATATTAACGTTGTAGGCAACAATGCTTTTAGCCTAGAAGATTTAAGAGCAGAATTTTTGCTGACTACCCCCAACTGGATGAGCTGGTGGAACAAAGATGATCAATATTCTAAGCAAAAACTAACTGCCGATTTAGAAACACTTAAGTCTTTTTATATGAATAAAGGCTACTTAGAGTTTTCAATTGATTCTACTCAAGTATCTATTTCTCCTGATAAACAAGATATCTACATCACTGTAAATGTGACAGAAGGTGAAAAGTACACCATTAGCGATGTTAAATTGGCTGGTGAGTTGCAATTGCCTGAAGAAGAACTTAAGCCGTTGATTAAAATTGTTAAAGATGATGTGTTTAATCGCCAATTGGTGACAGAGTCTAGCAAAGCGATTAGTGACAGGCTGGCTAATGAGGGTTATGCGTTTTCAAATGTAAACGCAATACCAGAAATTAATAAAGAGAATCACACGGCTGCATTCACTTTTTTTGTAGATCCAGGTAAACGTGTTTATGTGCGTCGTATTAATTTAACAGGTAACACCCGCACGCGTGATGCGGTATTACGACGTGAAATGCGTCAGTTAGAATCTGCCTGGTATGCGGGCGATAAAATTAACCGCTCTAAAGAACGTTTAGAGCGTTTGCAATATTTTGACAGTGTAGACATTGAGACACCTGCGGTACCTGGTACAACCGATCAAGTTGATATCAACATTAATGTTGCAGAGAAATCGACAGGAAGTGTGCAGTTCGGTGCTGGTTTATCAAGCAATGAAGGCGTGGTGCTAGGGGTTACTGTCAATCAACAGAATTTTTTAGGAACAGGTAACCGTGTTTCCGCTCAGGTTAATACAGGTCGTGTTAATAAAACCTATTCTTTATCCTATACAGACCCTTACTTTACCCCTGATGGCATTAGCCGTGGTTTCGATTTGTATAGGCGTGATGTAGATACTCAATCGCTCGATATTGGCACATATAATAGCTCTTCATATGGTGCAGGCGTGAGATTTGGCTTACCTCTGAGTGAGCGTGATTTCTTTAGTGCTGGATTGACCGCAGACTCAACTAAAATCGAGTTATCAAGCAATAGTCCCAAACAGTATTTAGAGTTTTGTGGTAACTCAAGTGGATGTACTAATAATTCACTTCAGCTCTCATTGGGCTGGACGCATGATTCTAGAGACAATACGCTGTTTCCAAATAAAGGTGTTTTACAACGCCTGACTACTGAAGCGAGTGTGCCAGGATTAGATTTGCAGTACTATAAAGTGGAATATAAACATGCTTGGTATAAAGAAGTCTTTAAAGACACCACTTTACTGCTTAACGGTGAGCTAGGATACGCTGGTAGTTACGGAAGTGAAGAGTACCCATTCTTTAAAAACTTTTATATTGGTGGCGTAAACTCAGTTCGTGGATACGATAACGGTGCAATTGGGCCTCGTGATGTTGACTTGTCAACAAATCAAGATTTTGCGGTTGGTGGCACGAGACGAGTTCTGGGAAATGCTGAATTATTTATACCCGTGCCCTTACTTAAAAACTCATCACAATTCCGCCTGAGCGCGTTTATTGATGCGGGTAATGTTTATGCGGACAATGAATCACTAAGCCTTGGAGAGTTAAGATATTCTACCGGTGTGGGCGTAAGCTGGTTCTCCCCGTTTGGACCATTAAAATTGGTGTTTGCAAAAGCGCTTAACGCAAAAGAGGGTGACCAAACCCAAACACTGCAATTTCAGCTAGGGCAACAGTTTTAGTTATTTAAATACACGCATTTAAAGTGCGTAAATTAATAGTAATATAAACATTATTGAGTGCTAAGGCTCAAAAATGTTAGGAGATTTAAATTGAAACAATCGTTTAAAAAATTAGTTTTTGTTGGCCTATTAGCCATATCTATAAGCACCTTAACGACAAATGTAAGCGCGGCAGAGCTTAAAGTTGGTTATGTGCAAGTGGATAAAATTTTGCAAGAAGCCCCACAGACGGCTGAAAGCGGTAAAAAATTAGAGCGTGAATTTGGCCCAAAATCTCAAGAGCTAGATCGCATGCAAAAACAGATTCGTGATATAGAAGCGGTGTTAGATAAAGATGGCGTAACTTTAGCTGAAACAGAGCGCCGCAATAAAGAACGTGAAGTATCAAATTTAAAAATTGAATTTCAGCGTAAACAACGCGAGCTACGCGAAGATATTAATTTACGTAAAAATGAAGAGCTAGCTAGTTTGCAGGACCGTATTAACAAAGCTGTGCAAACGGTTTCAGAAGCTGAAGGTTATGATTTAGTGGTTTATAGTGGTGTTGCTTTTGCCAGCAAGAAAATTGATATTACAGATAAAGTGTTAAAACTTTTAGGTAAAAAATAAGCATAAACATAAGTTGTACGGTTACTACCAATGAGTGTCAATCTACTAAATTTAAATTGGTCGCTACAGCAAATTGTTGAGCAATTAGGCGGTCAGCTAGACTGCAACGTTACAGACTCTCAAGCTTTAAAAAAGCAATCTGACATTCAAATTTTTAGAGTAGGTTCTTTAGCGCAAGCACAAACAGGCGCCATTAGTTTTTTTAACGATACTAAGTACACAGCACAACTTAACAATACAAGCGCCAGTGCTATTATTATGAAGCCAGAGCATGTCTCTCTGACGCAATTACCTAAAATTATTACTGATAATCCTTACGCCTATTTTGCTAAGCTATCGCAAATTTTAAACCCTGTAGTTGTTGCAATACCTGGCATAGATGCAAGTGCAAGCATCCACAATACATTTCATGTGCCAGCCAATTGCAGCATAGGTGCTAATGCAGTGATTCAGGCTAATGTAATAATTGGCAAAAATGTCACTATAGGTGCGGGCTGTGTAGTAGAACACAACTCAATTATTGGCGACAATACCGTTTTAGAGTCAAATGTCACCATTAAACACCATGTACAAATTGGTACAAATTGCCATTTATTTTCTGGCTGTGTGATTGGCAACGATGGATTTGGCTACGCTGAAGAAGCTGGCCCAGACATGCAACAATATTGGGTTAAAATTCCTCAAATTGGCCGTGTAGTCATTCATAATCATGTGGATATTGGTGCTAATACCACGATAGACCGCGGTACCATTGATGATACGGTGATTGAAGAGGGCGTTAAATTAGATAATCTTATTCAAATTGCTCACAACTGTCGTATTGGTGCACACACTGTAATAGCGGGTTGTGCGGGCATTGCTGGCAGCGCGGTTATTGGTAAGCATTGTAAAATTGGCGGTGCAGCAATGATTTTGGGACATTTAAATATTGCCGACAACGTAACAATATCGCCAGGTAGCATGATTATGCGGTCTATAAATAAAGCTGGCACTTACACAGCCTTAATGCCTTTTCAAAATCATGATGTTTGGCTAAAAACTGCTGCAAATATTCGCAACCTAAGCCCCAATTTAGGCCAATTAACAGATAAAATAAAAGCCTTGGAAGCAGCTGTTGCTAAGCTGACAAGCAATGATAAACCATAGAGAAGCCAACATGACAGACAATACGACAGGCAGCATGGATATTCACGAAATTCTAGATCATTTACCACATCGATATCCATTTGTGTTGATAGACCGTGTTGTATCAATTGAGTTAGGTAAAGAGATTACTGCGCTTAAAAATGTAACTATTAACGAGCCATTTTTCCCTGGGCACTTTCCTTATCACCCTGTAATGCCTGGCGTGCTAATTGTTGAAGCGATGGCACAAGCGGCTGCTGTGCTTTCATTTAAAACCATGGGTAAAAAACCCAATAATGATTCTGTATATTATTTTGCGGGAATCGACAGCGCACGCTTTAAAAAACCAGTTTCACCTGGCGATCAGATTATATTAAACGTAAAAATTGATCGTATTTTAAAAGGTATTTGGAAATACACTGGCGTTGCAACTGTAGATGGCGTAGTGGTGGCTGAAGCCAGTATGATGTGTATTTTAAAAGCTATAGAAAAATAAAGTTATATTATTCAAGCAACTAAAATTAATATTTAAAGCCATAAAATTAAAAGTAAAGATTTTTTAATGTCTGTAAAAATTCACCTAACAGCAATTATTGACCCCAATGCGGAGCTTGATTCTAGCGTAGAAGTAGGCGCATATTCAGTTATTGGTGCAGGCGTTAAAGTGGCTTCGGGTACGCGTATTGCAAGCCACGTTGTACTTAAAGGCCCAACTACTATTGGCAAAAATAACCAAATTTTTCAATTCTCGTCCCTTGGTGAGCAGCCGCAAGACAAAAAATATAAAGATGAGCCTACAACGCTAGAAATCGGTGATAACAACACCATTCGTGAGTTTTGCACGTTTAACCGCGGTACCACGCAAGATAAAGGCGTTACTAAAATTGGTAATGATAATTGGATTATGGCCTATGTGCACATTGCGCACGATTGCAGCATTGGCAATAACACCATTCTGGCTAACAATAGCTCGCTCGCAGGGCATGTAGACATTGCCGACTACGCCATATTAGGTGGCTTTACGTTGATTCATCAATTTTGCAAAGTGGGTGCACATGTTATTACTGCCGTGGGTTCGGTAGTATTTAAAGATATTCCACCCTATGTTACAGCCGCAGGCTACGATGCTGCACCACATGGCATTAATGCGGAAGGCCTTAAAAGACGGGGCTTTTCACCAGAAAGCATCGTACAAATTAAGCGCGCTTACAAAGTTTTATATCGCAATAAGTTAACTCTAGAAGAAGCTAAAGTCGAGTTAGCCATCATGCAAAATAGCTGTAAAGAAATTAGTTTACTGACCGATTTTTTAAATATTTCAACGCGCGGCATCGTCCGCTAGATAGTAAAAAGATGCCAAAAATAGCAATAGTGGCTGGCGAAGCCTCGGGGGATTTGCTGGGTAGTCACTTAATACGTGCTTTAAAAGCGCAACGTAGCGATTTAACTTTTATCGGTATTGCAGGCCCTAAAATGGTGGGTGAAGGCGCAAAATCATTCTTTCCCATCGAAAAGCTATCAGTTCGTGGTTACGTAGAAGTGCTGAAACATCTAATTGGCTTATTAAGGTTGCGTAAAAACCTTTATAAACAACTGTTAGACGAAAAACCAGCTATTTTTATTGGTGTTGATGCACCAGATTTTAATTTTTGGCTTGAGCGCAAATTTAAAAAAGAAAACATTCCAGCCATTCACTATGTTAGCCCTTCTATTTGGGCTTGGCGCGGTGGCCGCATGGGCAAAATTAAACGCGCAGTTTCGCATGTGTTAGCCCTTTTTCCATTTGAGCCTGCATTATACGAAGCTGCAGGTGTGCCCGTTACTTACGTGGGCCACCCACTAGCCGACGAGCTGCCTCTGGAGCCCAATACCCATGCGGCTCGCGAGACACTCAAGTTAAAGAAGAACGCATTAGTTGTGGCAATGCTACCAGGAAGTCGTCAAAGTGAAGTAAAGCAACACGCAGCGTTGTTTGTAAAAACCGCACATATTATGGCTACAGATAACCAAAATGCACAGCTAAAAGGTGCTCAATATAAAGAAGTGAAATTTTTGGTGCCGCTTATTACCCGCGAAACCCGTGATATTTTTCAGCACGCTTTGCATCAAAGCTATGTCGATTATCCTGATGCTGAGCTTAATTTGCAGATATTGTTTGGCCACGCGCACGATGCGATGGAAGCCGCCGATATTGTAATCGTAGCATCTGGCACTGCTACGCTTGAAGCGGCGCTATTAAAAAAGCCCATGGTTATTACTTATCGCATGCCAGCTATAAGCTGGTGGATATTGAAACGCATGCGCTATCAAGCTTTTGTAGGGTTGCCGAATATATTGGCAGGTAAGTTTTTAGTGCCAGAGTTATTGCAGCAAGAAGCCACGCCACAAAATTTAGCAGATGCTGCAACACGGCTTTTAAGTGACAGCAATTATTTGCAAGAAATAAAACAAGAATTTACTAAAATCCATTTAAGTTTAAAACAAAATGCTGCACAAAAAGCGGCAGCCGTGATTTTGGCTTATTTATAATCTATGCAGCAGCTTCAGCTCATTTGTGGTGTAGATGAGGCTGGGCGTGGCCCTCTGGCAGGCAGTGTTTATGCGGCTGCGGTAATATTAGATGTTAATAATCCTATAATTGGCTTGGCGGACTCTAAAAAACTATCAGAGAAAAAGCGGGATTTTTTAAGCGCAGAAATTAAACAAAAAGCACTGGCGTGGGCAATTGCCAGCTGTAGCTGCCAAGAAATAGACGAAATCAATATCCTTCAAGCTAGTTTATTAGCGATGAAACGCGCTATAGAAGCCATGCAAGCGCAATTCAATATCACCCCAAGCTTGGTTCAAGTAGACGGTAACAAATGCCCGAAAATCAGCTTGCTATGCGAAGCGGTTGTGAAAGGGGATAGTAAAGTACAAGCTATTTCTGCTGCTTCTATTTTGGCAAAAGTCGCGCGCGATGCTGAGTTGTATGCGCTCGATAAAGTTTACCCGCAATACGGTTTTGCACAGCATAAAGGCTATCCAGCACCTAAGCATCTATTGGCTTTGCAGGCACATGGCATTTGCCCGCAACACCGCTTAAGTTATGCACCAATTAAGGCTTTGTTGACTTAAGATTTTGAGTAGGATCGATGTGGAATGCAAGATTATGCAAATGTGGCACTATTTAGCTGCAAGTGCTGCTCGCATTGTGCATTTAAATAAATCCGCCCAAGTAAGCCAGCCCATGTGCTTAGCAACAGCCTCAATTGGCGGTGCATCAATACCTTCTAACGCCATAGCAAGCGGACGCAAGCTGTTGTTTCTTCCAAGTTTGTAATAATTGAATAGCCAAGCACTTCGCCATTTATCTTTGTATCCGCTACCTGACTTTTCCACCGTATCAGACTTCTTTTTTCTTAGGAACATTTTTTCGGATGGTGCAATATCTAGAAAAATAAAGAAAAATTCTCGACCATCATTCTGA
>JANMNC010000051.1:0-2446 GCA_031373695.1 Methylotenera sp.
TGACGGCTCTTACTCTTGGCATTGCCCAGGCCATTCTGGTGGTGTTGCATTTTTAAAATCACCTGTTGGGCAGATGTTTCACCAATTTTTTGGCGAAAATATGTTGCGCGCAGATGTTTGCAATGCGGTTGATGAACTTGGTCAGTTGCTAGACCATACCGGCCCCGTAGCCGCATCAGAGCGTAATGCTGCACGCATTTATAATTGCGACCATTTATATTTTGTGACCAATGGCACGTCAACCAGTAACAAAATGGTGTGGAACAGTACGGTAGCACCTGGCGACGTGGTAGTAGTTGACCGCAACTGCCATAAGTCGATTCTGCACGCTATTATCATGACAGGTGCTATTCCTGTATTTTTAATGCCCACGCGCAACCACTTTGGCATTATTGGGCCAATTCCTAAAAGTGAATTTGAATGGGAAAACATTCAAAAGAAAATTGACCGCAATCCATTTATATTAGATAAAACGGCTAAGCCACGCGTGCTAACAATTACACAATCGACCTACGACGGTGTGTTGTATAACGTAGAAGAAATTAAAGACATGCTAGACGGTAAGATTGACACGCTGCATTTTGATGAAGCATGGCTGCCACACGCCACCTTTCATGATTTTTATGGTGATTACCATGCGATTGGTGAAGGCCGCCCACGCTGTAAAGAAAGCATGGTCTTCTCTACCCAATCTACGCATAAATTGTTAGCAGGCTTAAGCCAAGCTAGCCAAATTTTGGTGCAAGATGCCGAAAACAATAAACTAGACCGCGACATTTTCAATGAAGCCTACTTAATGCACACCTCTACCAGCCCACAATATTCAATTGTGGCGAGTATTGACGTAGCCGCTGCCATGATGGAAGCACCAGGCGGCACCGCATTGGTAGAAGAAAGCTTGATGGAAGCGTTAGATTTTCGCCGTGCCATGCGCAAAGTGGACGAAGAATGGGGTGCCGACTGGTGGTTTAAAGTGTGGGGGCCAGACGATTTAAGTGAAGAAGGCTTAGAAGAACGAGAAGCTTGGATGCTGCATGCCAACGATGCATGGCATGATTTTGGCGATTTGGCACCGGGCTTTAATATGCTAGACCCTATTAAAGCGACAATTATTACGCCAGGTTTGGATATTAAAGGTAACTTCTCTGATAAATTTGGCATACCAGCGGCTATTGTCACGAAATATTTGGCCGAGCACGGTGTTATTGTAGAAAAAACAGGCTTATATTCATTTTTTATTATGTTCACTATCGGCATTACCAAAGGTCGTTGGAACACCATGGTAGCAGCGCTACAGCAATTTAAAGATGACTATGACAAGAATCAGCCGTTATGGAAAGTACTGCCTGAGTTTGTACAAAAGCAACCTAGATACGAAAAAGTGGGTTTGCGCGATTTATGTGAAAAAATTCATGCGGTGTATAAAGCCAATGATGTTGCAAAGTTAACTACTGAGATGTATTTATCTAACATGGTACCAGCCATGAAGCCTACCGATGCATTTGCCAAAATGGCGCACAGAAAAATAGATCGCGTACCTATTGATGAACTTGAAGGCCGCGTAACTGCTGTATTACTAACGCCCTACCCGCCTGGTATTCCACTGCTAATTCCTGGTGAGCAGTTTAATAAAGTAATTGTTAATTACCTAAAATTTGCGCGTGAATTTAACGAGAAATTTCCTGGTTTTGAAACCGATAACCATGGCTTAGTAAAAGAAATGGTAGACGGTAAAGCGGTTTATTACGTAGATTGTGTAGAAAAATAGTTACTTTCTAATATAAATTAAATCACTGTACTCAAGACCACTCGCTGCGATGTGGTCTTTTTTTTCACTCAGTTGCCATTCGTTTGGGTTGATATCCGCAAAAAATGCGTCGCCTGCTACGGTCGTATTTACTTGGGTTAAATATAATTTATTGGCAAACGTAATACCAGATTTATAAAGCTCTGCCCCACCAATTAAAAAAGGTTCTACATCATCTTTGCACAACTCAACCGCAGCTTGCAAAGAATATGCAATTAATGCACCTTCAACTGTATATGTCTTATCTCGCGTTACGATTACTGTCGTTCTATTGGGTAATAATCGTCCTAATGACTCGTAAGTTTTACGCCCCATAATAATGTGATGCCCAGTAGTAAGGGTTCGGAAACGTTTTAAATCCTCTGGCAAATGCCATGGCAAAGTATTATTAATACCAATCACATTATGATTTGCAACGGCGACGATAATAGACAAATTGTACATTTTAATATTATACGTTGATGCGCATTTTCTATCATTAGTTAAACCCCATACTTAAAACAAAAACACCTCACATTACTGTGAGGTGTTTTCCTGAAATTTCTTTCAGTTTTGGTTTGCTAACTCAGTATCGAGCTACAACTTAAGTTACCTTAAATTATAGTGAGAATACTGTTAATGCACCGCCGCCAGGAGCCG
>JANMNC010000053.1:0-9033 GCA_031373695.1 Methylotenera sp.
TGCCAGCATAAAAGAAAGTAGTGGCTACGAGTCGCTAGATAAGCAAGCCTTAGAAATGTTGCGCAAAGCATCACCTTTCCCCACTCCGCCCGATGCACTTAAAGGCCGCAGTTTTAATATTACTGTGCCAATCAGCTTTAAGCTTGAGTAAAGATTGTTGGCAATAAGACTTTAACTTGCTATGCCTTTGCCTTTCACTCGCAAACCAGTTACTCATAAAGCCAGATCACTACGTGATTTGCTGCTAACACACGAGCTTATTTTTATTGCGCTAATTGTATTGGCAGTCACCAGTGGTGGATATGGTATTTATTTGTGGGATAAAGCGGCTAAAGAATCACAACGCATAAACCTACTAATGCAAGAGATTCAACAAACACGTGGCGATTTATACCGCCAAATGAAAGAGTTGTTTGATACTTTTTTTTTAGAAGATAATGATGCTAAGAACGAATATAACGCTTACACACAATCTATATTAAGCCATTTTAGCCAATTAAATAAATTAACGGTTGGAGCTGAAGAGCAGCAGGCCATTTTAAACCTTGAAAATAATTATAAAGCGCTTGTGAATGAGGCTCCCGCCTTGTTTTATCGTTATCAAGCCGCTCCATCAGACACCTCGCGCAAAACGCTTTACCAAGATATGGAAACGGGTATTTTTAGCCGTTATGAGGCCGTTTCAAAACGCGCGGAAGACTTGCTGGCACTCAAACAAAATGAGCTTAAAATCCGCTTATTTGATGCCAAGAGCTTTTCAATCGCGATTCTGATGATTCCTATATTGCTGGCTGGTTTGCTGTTACTAATATCTAGGCTATTTTTAAAGCGCGCTATTATTAACCCAATTAACGCGGTTATGCAGGCCACTAGTGAAATTAGCGCAGGTAATTTGCAACATAAAGTGCCCGAAACAGGCGCGGCTGAGTTAGTCACCTTATCGCAAGAAATCAACAAAATGGCAGATGAGCTGCAAACCAGTAGAGACGCGCTTGTACGCACCGAAAAACAAGCAGCAATGGGCTTACTGGTGCCTATGCTGGCACACAATATTCGCAACCCACTGGCTAGTATTCGCGCTACCGCACAGGTAATAGATATACAGCCCAATGACATCGATACGCGCGAATCTGTTAGCGGCATTATTAATACTGTAGATAGGCTAGAGCGTTGGACTAGCTCACTTTTGGCCTATTTGCATCCTATTAAACCACAATTAAAACCAATACAATTTGGCCATATTGTGGCAGGTGCGTTGTTGCCGTTAACGCAAAAAATTAAAGATAAGCACATTAATATTGTTAATCATATTAACGCAACTCAAACCAGCATAAACACGGATGAACACTTGATCGAGCAAGTCATTTATAACTTAATATTAAATGCCATAGACGCTTCGCCAAAAGGCAGCACTATCAGTATAAGCGCACAACTGACTCAAGTTGATTTTAGCTGCTGCATTACAGATGAAGGCACGGGCATGCCATTTATACCAGACCCCAAAATATTAAGCCCTGGGCCATCTACTAAGCGTTTTGGCACAGGTTTGGGCATACCATTTGCATTTAAAGTTTGCGAAGTATTAGGCGGCAATATTACGTTTGAAGCTGCCAAACCTAAAGGCACACGCATTACATTTAGTTTGCCTCAGTAATCATCAGCAATTAAGTTTCACCCTGTCCAACCAAAGCGTTTGGCGCTTGTCATAAATATTACTTAAATTTAAGCTTGCCTAAAGTGCAAATTTTTACAACAATAGGAACGTATTCATATGACAACCATTATGCTCAATAACAAAGTTAACGATTTCAGCCTGCCGGCAACTAGTGACACAATTTTTCAGTTAACTAATTATTTAGGCAAAACGCTGGTCATTTACTTTTACCCTAAAGACTCCACCCCTGGTTGCACCACGCAAGGCATGCAGTTTCGCGATAACTATGCTGAATTTCAAGCAAATAATTGCGAAATTGTTGGTGTTTCGCGCGATAGTTTAAAATCTCACGAAAACTTCAAAGCTAAATTCAGCTTTCCATTTGAGCTGCTGGCCGATACTGAAGAGTTAGCTTGCGGGTTATTTAATGTGATGAAGATGAAAAACATGTATGGCAAGCAAGTGCGTGGTGTTGAACGCAGTACTTTTGTAATTGATAAAAATAGTGTGTTAGTGCGCGAGTGGCGTGGCGTTAAAGTAGATGGGCATGTGCAGGAAGTGCTGCAATTTATTAAAACTTTATAAGTGAGACTATTTAATTTTAAATATTATGGCTAAAAAACAATCTACCACAACTAAATTTTTTGTACTCGATACCAATGTGCTAATGCACGATCCTTCAAGCTTATTTAGGTTTGAAGAACACGACATTTACCTGCCAATGGTGACATTAGAAGAGCTCGATAACAACAAAAAAGGGTTGACTGAGGTTGCGCGAAACGCACGCCAAGCCAGTAGAAGTTTAGAGGAAATAGTCGGTACAGATCTCACTAACTTAGAGCTGGGTTGCCCATTAGCCATTAATGGCAACAAACACTTAGCGGGCCGATTATTTTTGCAAACATCGCAGATCAATATCGAGCTGCCTGGTTTAGCGGGCAGTAAAGCCGATAACCAAATTATAAGCGTAGTGCTAGGCTTGCAAAAACAGCACCCAGATCGCCAAGTAATTTTAGTAAGCAAAGACATTAATATACGCATTAAAGCGCGTGCCATGGGTGTAATGGCGCAAGATTACTTTAATGACAAAGTGTTAGAAGATACTGATTTACTGTACAGCGGCATGAAAGAATTGCCACAAGACTTTTGGGATAAACACAGCAAAGCGATGGAATCTTGGCAAGAAGCTGGCCACATGTTTTACCGCATTACTGGGCCTCTAGTTAAAACGTTTTTAATCAACGAATTTGTATTCTACGAATTTGATAAGCCTTTTCATGCCATTGTGCGTAAGCTAGAAAACAACCATGCGGTACTAGAAGTGGTGCATGACCACATGAACCCAAAACACAGCGTATGGGGTATAACTGCACGCAACCGTGAGCAAAACTACGCCCTTAACTTATTAATGAACCCCGACATTGATTTTGTGACATTGTTAGGCCAAGCGGGTACAGGTAAAACATTACTCACATTGGCGGCAGCACTTACACAAACTTTAGATAAAAAAATATACTCCGAAATTATTATGACCCGTGTGACTGTGCCCGTGGGTGAAGATATTGGCTTTTTACCAGGTACCGAAGAAGAAAAAATGGCGCCATGGATGGGTGCATTAGAAGATAATTTGGACGTGCTAAATAAAACCGATGAAGATGCAGGTGAATGGGGACGTGCTGCTACGCAAGATTTAATTCGCACACGTATCAAAGTTAAATCACTCAACTTTATGCGTGGACGTACTTTTTTGCATAAATTTCTAATCATCGATGAAGCTCAAAATTTAACCCCTAAACAAATGAAAACCCTTATAACCCGTGCTGGGCCTGGCACTAAAGTGGTATGTTTAGGTAATATTGCACAAATTGACACACCTTATTTAACTGAAGGTAGCTCTGGCTTAACCTATGTGGTCGATAGATTTAAAGGTTGGGAACATAATGGTCACATTACTTTAGTGCGTGGTGAGCGCTCACGATTAGCAGATTTTGCGGCTGAAGCGCTGTAACCTAACGGCTTAAACTTAGCCACTTAAACTATTTAAAGCCGTCAACATAACAATAAGTAATGACTAAAGGATTTTATACCCTATTAATTGCACAGTTTTTATCAGCGCTAGCTGATAACGCTTTGTTGTTTGCTGCCATTGCTCTATTACAACAAATGCAAGCACCTGAATGGCATGAGCCATTACTTTTGCAGTTTTTTGTCATTTCTTATATCGTACTCGCGCCATTTGTTGGCTCATTTGCCGATGCACTACCCAAAGGTCGCGTGATGTTTCTTGCCAATGGCATCAAATTTATAGGTAGCCTCGCCATGATATTGGGTATGCCGCCACTTTATGCCTATGGCATTGTAGGTATTGGCGCAGCTGCATATTCACCAGCTAAATATGGCATTTTGACTGAATTACTTCCTTCGGATAAATTAGTTAGTGCCAACGGATGGATGGAGGGCTCAACTGTTATTGCCATCATTTTGGGCGCCATCATCGGCGGTAAAATGGCTAGCATCAACCCACAAAACGCTATGATAGCTATTGCCTTTATGTATCTAATCGCAGCAGCATTCAATATGTTTATCCCTAAACTGCCTATAGATCATGCCATTGCTAAAAAAGACCCTTTATATATTCTTAGCGATTTTTATCGGTCTTTTGTAGCGCTATGGCGCGATCCGCAAGGGCAAGTTTCACTTTCTGTAACCACCTTATTTTGGGGTGCAGGCGCAACTTTACGGCTGGTGGTAATTGCTTGGGCAGGCATTGTTTTAGGGTTTGGCTTAGACCATGCAACTCAACTAACCGCAACAGTTGCCTTAGGCGTAGCGTTGGGATCGGTTATCGCGGCGCGTTATATAACGCTTGAAAACTCGGTAAAAGTATTACCTGCTGGCATTTTAATGGGCATTTTAGTAATTGCCATGGCAGTAGTAACTGAATGGCATATAGCCGCTTTACTGTTGTTTGTTATTGGCATATTAAGCGGTATTTTTGTAGTTCCCCTAAACGCCCTGTTGCAACATCGTGGCCATATACTCATTGGTGCTGGCCATTCAATTGCAGTGCAAAATTTTAATGAAAACTTAGGTATCTTGCTGTTGAGCGGCGCCTATACTTTAATGGTAAAAGCCAACTTACACATTAACCACATTGTTGTCATTTTTGGTTTGTTTGTAATTATTTCGATGAGCTTAATTAACCGACTGTATCGCCGCCAAATTCAAGCATCATAAGTAATGTAAGTGATGCAGGTACGGTAATAAACGCCAATAAAAAAGCCTCAATTAAAATTGAGGCTTTTTATATGAGCAATTTAACTAATGTAATTTCACTTGTGCTTCTGTTCTACGTGTTATCAATCTAGCCAAAGTTTGCAGTACCACCTCAAAAACGCCATGTAGCGTCATTAAATGCATTTTATATAACGACTGATACATTAGGCGTGCAAACAAGCCCTCAATGTACATGCTGCCACCAGAAAGTGCGCCCATTAGGCTGCCCACAGTTGAATAGCGGCCTAAATTTACCAATGAACCGTAATCTCGATATTGATAATCAGTAAAGTTGGTTTTATTCGCAACACGTTTTTTCATGGTTTTGCACAATAGCGATGCTTGCTGATGGGCGGCTTGGGCGCGTGGTGGCACATTACCATCATGCCCTACCCATGGACACGCAGCACAATCACCAAATGCAAAAATATTGTCATCTAATGTTGTCTGTAAAGTCTGTTTAACCGCTAGTTGGTTAATACGATTTGTCTCAAGCCCATCTAGCTGTTTCAAAAAATCTGGCGCTTTAATACCTGCGGCCCATACCACCAGTTCTGATGGAATGAAGCGGCCACTATGCGTATAAACGCCTTTCTCGCTCACCTCTGTTACACGCTCACCCGCGTACACATTCACATTTAATTTTCTAAGCTCCAAGTCTACAGATAACGATAGTTTTTCTGGCAGCGCAGGTAGTACACGTTCACTCGCTTCAATAATCGATATTTTAATATCGCGATCAGCATCAATTTTATCTAGGCCATAAGCTGCTAATTCGCGCGTTGTATTGTGCAGTTCTGCAGCTAGCTCTACGCCTGTAGCACCCGCACCTACTATTACAACCTCAAGCTGACCTGTTCGTATAGGCTCTACCTGTGTATGTGCGCGCAATAACGCATTGTGTAATCGACGATGAAATTTTTCTGCTTGGCTTTGTGTGTCTAATGCAATTGAAAACTCGCGTACGCCTTTAATACCAAAGTCATTGGTAGTACTACCAATCGCTATCACTAAAGTATCGTACTTAAAAGTGCGGCGTGCTATAACCTCAACACCATCTTCATCATAATGTGGCGCAACATAAACTTCTTTTTTGTCGCGATTAATACCATCCATACGGCCCAGACGAGAGCGAAAGTGATGCCAGTGTGCTTGCGCTAAATATTCCAATTCGTGTTTATCAGGATTCATACTGCCCGCTGCGATTTCATGCAGTAATGGCTTCCAAACATGAGTTTTAGTGCTATCTATTAGGGTGATCATGGCTTTTTTCTTTTTGCCTAAGCTATCGCCTAGTCGAGTAGCTAGCTCTAGCCCACCTGCGCCACCACCCACAATCACAATATGATGCAAATTATCTTTTGTTGTTTCCAAGCTCTTAACCCTATTCTTTATACTTTAGTCACGCGCCTATACTAGGCTTTTTACAAAACAAAAACGCGCTTGCTTATTGAGCAAGCGCGTAAATTACACCAATTAATATTACTCGTTACCAGTTACTTTGCTCATGCTGCGCACCCAAGCAATAACTTTTAAAAGTTCATCTGGTGTGATGCCATTTTTGGGGTCTGTTGGATCCATTAAACCTACACCTTTTGCACCCATACCACCGTTTGTGCCATGCCATACTGTTTCAAACATGCCCTTATTTGTAGCATCTTTAGGGTATTTGTAGTCTGGGCCAACTATGCCTGGGCCAACTTGGCCTTTAGCTTCTGGGCCATGACATTGAGCACATGAATATAATTGGTATACTTTTTTACCTTTAGCAATCGCTTCTTCGTTACCGATGTATGGGTTTTTACCAGTACCCAAAAATTCTTTAGCTGCGGGCGTATCAAACAATACCGCATCAATTATTAAAGGCTTGCTGTCTTGAGTTGTAACAAAATCTACTGCTTTGCCAGCAGATGCGCTAGTTGTACCTGACGCCGCATCACCACTAGAAGCGGGGTCTGTGCCTTCTGATTTATTACACGCAACTAATGCAGATAACATTAAAGCTAGCACTAAACTTAATTTAAATTGTTGCATTTATATCTCCAAAACTAAAAACAATTACACGCATAATGAAAAGCGGCTGCTGTAATTATACAGCAGCCGCTTGATTTTGTTACTATTTTATGGATTGAAAGTTTATTTCATCCATGGTGTTTCACCACCACCTTTGTATTGAGTACGCAACCAACCAATCATTTTTAAGATTTCATCAGTTGATGGATTTTCTGCATTACCTAATTGTTGATGCCATGCAAACATACCACCGTTAGAACCATTTGCAATGGTCTCAAACATACCTTTATCTGTAGTATGTTTTGGATATTGCCATGTTGCATCAGTAATCGCTACAGCAACTTGACCACCACCGTTAGGACCGTGACACTGTGTGCATGAATAAAGACCAAACTTCTTTTTACCTGCTTTAGCTGCTTCTGGGTCTTTAGCAAATGCTTTTGTGTATGGGTTAATACAAGTTTCTAAAAACTCTTTCGCTTGTGGTGTATCAGCGTCAGTTACTTTAATTGTTACTGGGCTACCATCTTTTGTAGAGACTAAATTACAACCAGCGTTTGCTTGAAACGAAAGTGTAAGACCTGCCATTGTCAACATACCAACAAATAAAGTTGACTTTAATGCTTTATTGCCTAACATGTTTTCTCCTAATTTTATACAATATGAGCAACGTCTTACATGCATTTTCTCATTGCATTATCGAACGTATGCTCATTTAACGAATAGTTTTTTACTTGGTTGACATCAATTTGTCATAAAATAAAAGACGTTATTCTACTCTGATTTTGGCACTACTGCACCACGTGATTGGTCAGAATTCGCACGCGCTTTCTTCTCTGCACTATCACCTAATACAACTGGCACGGTTGGTACACCATAATCAGCTAGAATCTTTTCAATTTTATCTTTATTGCGGTCAAGCGCAGCCTGTATCATTTCCATACGTTCTTTATCCTTTTTGCGAACGCCTACCGAAATATTCCAAAATTCTTTACCTTTAACATTGGTATTTTCGTATTCAGGAATAACTCTTACTTCCATCGGCACTTTATTATTTTTCGCAAAATAACCGCCAATCGGACCCCACACAATCGCCACATCAATTTCGCCTTTAGCTAAATCATCTGTTAAATAGCTTGGTGGTAAGTTTAAATCGCGTTGCATACGATACGGGCGCGCATTACCCATCAATCCGTTATCGTTTAGTGGAATAGTAGCTGGACTTTGACCCACAACACCAATCACGCCTTTACGCAAATCTGGTGAATCCCAATTGGTAATATTGTAGTTACTATCTTTACGCCAAACGAACACGTGGCCAGAGCGATAGTAAGGTTTAGATGTACGCAGGGCATCGTTACCATCCACTGTACCCATTACCACGTCACAACGCTTAGCATTAAGGGTATTGCGTAAAAATCCCATGCGGTCGTACCAAAATTGGTAAGTTAATTTTTTGCCTAAATCTTTAGCCAAAACTTCAGCAATTTTATTTTCAAAGCCTTCCATTTTCGAGTTTGAATAAGGCATA
Organism: Methylotenera sp.; assembly: GCA_031373695.1. Taxonomy (GTDB): domain Bacteria; phylum Pseudomonadota; class Gammaproteobacteria; order Burkholderiales; family Methylophilaceae; genus Methylotenera_A. The sequence continues at coordinate 8,475 of JANMNC010000053.1, forward strand.
TTGTCTTGGTCGGCGCATACTTTAAATTCTGTACCGTCATCTACGCGTTGCGCTTCACCGCCACGACCCGTATTGGCATCAACATTGATTTCATCTGCTGCAAAACTTGTGTTTGCGGCAATTGTTAGCGCAGCAACCAAACCAACTTTAGTTAAGCTAATTTGCCCTAATTTAAGTTGCTTAATATATTTAAACATTATTTGTTTCCTTATTAAAAAGTTGCGATTTAGCATCGCGCCATTCATAGAGTATGACTAAAATTAAAAGTTCTAAACTGCCAAATATTCGACTTGAACATTGTATCTAACTATTCGTTATTTAGCATACTAATCTGTATATCTACAGGGCAAATAATACACATTAGTTAAACTATAACGATTGTCGTTTTTTTAGGATGACCTTAAAAAATATTACGCACAAACAAAAACACCTCACATTACTGTGAGGTGTTTTCCTGAAATTTCTTTCAGTTTTGGTTTGCTAACTCAGTATCGAGCTACAACTTAAGTTACCTTAAATTATAGTGAGAATACTGTTAATGCACCGCCGCCAGGAGCCG
>JANMNC010000083.1:0-4863 GCA_031373695.1 Methylotenera sp.
ATTTGATGTCACGCTCAAAAATCTCGGCTAATGCTTGGGTGCGCGCTTCCATCATGGTGTTGCCAGCGCTCATGCCGTTACTTACATATAAATTACCAATTAAATTGACAGGAAAATACACAATTTTGCCGTCACGTAAACGTGTGTAAGGTATTGCGCAAATGCCGCGCGCAGCATTGCCAGAGTTTAAGTCTATAAGCTGGTTTGGCAACACGCCGTTAAATGGATTATAAAATTGTTGCAGCTCTGGTGTAAGTAAGCCTGCAGGCCATTTTTTGGCGTCGGATTTTTTAGTGTTAAGTGCAAACCACTGTTCGTTTGGGTAATGTACAAAATCTTTATTGGCAATTTTCTCACCTAAATAAAAATGTGTCCAAAAATAATTGGTGCTTAAACGCTCAAAATATTCGCCCAATGCACTGGCTCTAGCAGCCAATTGCGATGCGCCTTTGCCGTTGGTAAATAATCGTGTGCAGTCTTTATCAATGACATGCACAGACCAAATGCCTTCAATTTCATTTAGCCAAGATTTCTCTTCTACATGAATATTAAGCGCTAATAATTTGGCTTGCAGTGTGGCAATAGATGATTCTAGCGAGGCATCTTTGCTAGGTATAAAGGTTTCGGTTGGTGTTTGATTAGTCATGAGTAAAGCGTTTTATAAATAAGGTTAACAGAATATCATGCACGCGCTGTAATCATAAATAATAGCCATTAGGCCGATTATAAAACTGCATAAATTATTAAAGTTTTACGGTAATATTGTGCATAATTGAGCCGTATTAAATAACCCACAATCAATAATAAGGACACGCAATGAAGCAAATAGAAAAAACGCCAATTTGGGTAACGCTGGCCTACGCTAATGTGCACACACGTAAAATGGCAATTGGCATAATTATATTCTGTGTGGTGTTTGCCTTGTATTGCGTGCCGTGGGTACAGTATTCTAAAAACGAGTGGGTAGCTAAACTGTTTTTAATTGATGACTGGAGCTGGCTTGCCATGATGGTGCCCATGACTGCTTGGTATTGGCTAAGCTTAAAGTGGGTAGATAAAAACCAAGGCTGGGATTAAGTTTGGCAATAGGCTTAGGGCAATAACCGTTAAATTAACGGCCCCAACGCAACGCTGCTGTGTGCACTGGGCTATCCCAATGTTGTTTTAATTCATCGTCTAATAAGCATAAGCTAATTGAAGCACCAGCCATATCTAGTGCGGTTGTGTAGTTACCAACTAATTGGCGACAAACGGTAACGCCGGCTTGGGTTAGTAACTTTTCTGCCGTGTTATAAATTAAATAAAGCTCCATTAATGGTGTGCCACCAAAGCCGTTAATGAGTAATAAAGCCTCTGTTTTGGTGTTGAGGCCTCTGGCTGCAAAATCAGCCAAAATGGCTTCTATGCAGTCTTTTACAATTGCATCTGCCTCGCGCATTGTTTCACGTCTGCGCCCTGGCTCGCCATGTATGCCAACACCCATTTCAATTTCGTTGTCAGCAAGTTCAAAAGTAGGGCGGCCAGCCGCTGGCACTGTGCAACTAGTAAGTGCCACGCCAATGCTAGCTGTACGTGCATTGGCTTTATCGCCTATTGCCTTACAGCTAAGCAAATCTGCACCTGTTTCGGCCAAGCTGCCTACACATTTTTCTACAATAACTGTGCCAGCCACGCCGCGACGACCTGTGGTGTAAGTGCTATTTATTACCGCACAATCGTCACTAGTTAGCACCGTTGCGTTTTGAAATGGTAGCATTTCAGCCGCCATTTCAAAATTCATTACATCGCCTGCATAATTTTTGACTATAAACAACACGCCTTTGTCTGCCTGCACTGCATCAGCTGCAGCCAGCATTTGGTCTGGCGTGGGCGATGTAAATACATGCCCTGGGCAAGCTGCATCAAGCATGCCATAACCTATGTAGCCAGCATGCAATGGCTCATGGCCAGAGCCACCGCCAGATACAATGCTGACTTTATTGTGCGCTTTGTTTTTACGGGTAATGTAAGTGGGCTCTAAGTAAAGGCTAACTAAATCAGCATGTGCAGATGCAAAGCCAGAAAGGCTTTCTATGAGCACATTATCTATTTTATTAATAAATTTTTTCAATTCAGATTTCCTTTTTCTCATCATTCTGCATGCGCCAGAAAGATGAGGCTATGTTGATTCGTTATTTTTTCAATAACAAATCGCATGCTGCATGAATCATCACTTGGCAACTTTTGGCACCGGGGTCTAAATGACCTATGGCACGCTGGCCTAGGCCAGCTGCGCGGCCTTTGGTAGCCTCTAAGTTGCGTGTGTATTCCAAACCTTTATCGGCCGCGTTTTTTACTTCGTGGCAAATTTCTGCAATAGTTTTTGTTTGCGCAGCAGCAATAGTAAAAGTGGTAGAAACAGGCACTAAAACATCTAGCATGGTTTTTTGGCCCACATTCGATTTGCCGCGCATCATCATGGTTTGCACACCATAGGCAAAAGCGGCAGCAGTTTCTAAATTAGCGTTAATTTCATTTATTTTGGTGTGATTTTCTTTTAAGTATTTAGCCATGCCCATAAAAAAGCTGGCAAACAATACCCCAGAAGCGCCACCAATAGTGCTTAATAACTTGGCACCAATTTTTTGCAATGCCTCATCAACAGGCAAAGGCAATAGCTCGTTATACATGCCAGCAATTATCTCGGTGCCGCGCTTAATATTGCTGTAGTGGTCACCATCGCCAATCGCACGGTCTAGCGGCTCAATATTAGCTTCGTTAGCTACAATAGCCGCATGAATAGCCAAACTGGCTGATAAAATAAAAGAGGTTTGCATAGTTTGTTTTAAATTTTGTTTCTAAAGTTTTAATATCAGACATTAATATTACATAGTTACAGCTTAAAGTAATAGGCCAATTAAGCCAATATACAGCCATTTAAAATTAGCTGCATAAATGTTTGGCACAGCTTTGTAGGCAACTAATTAAGTGATTTAAAGTCATTATGTACGAGCTTTTAATTTTAAGGACACAGCATGAAACAATTTTTAACGGTATTATTTTTTGCGTTTGTAGCTTCAATAAGTTTTGCCAATGCTAGCGAATCGGTAAAAGAAATTTCAGTAACCGAAATTTCAGTAACCGAAGTGCAACAATTTACCAATGTTAAATCGGCTAATGTAGCGATATTAGATGCCAATAACAAAGATGCACGCGCCGATGCAGGTGTTGTGCCTGGCGCAATTTTACTCACTAGCTATAACCAATATGCACTAAGCGAATTACCAGCCGATAAAAATACTACCTTAGTATTTTATTGCTACAACAGCTATTGCCAAGCATCGCATGCAGCTGCACAACGCGCTATAAGTGCGGGTTATAAAGACGCGCGTGTAATGAAAGCGGGCATAGTGGGTTGGAACGCACTCAATGCAAAAACTAAGATTTAAAACTCAAGATTTTAAAGCTTAAGATTCAAAACTTAGATTCAAACAACATTTAAACCAAACCTTTAATTAAAAGCACTGCCCTGAAAGCCGCGTAGATATTGGCTTTCAGGGCAGTGCTTTTTTGGCTATGTTGCTAATAAAAGATTAGCTAAAAGCCACAAATAACGCTATTGCAATAGCTAAAACAGACGTAATACAAGCAGCAACAGAAATAGTTTTTAGGGTTTTTGCTGTTTCTGCCGTTACTTTTAACGCGTTACTTAAGCCTATAATAATTTCATTTTGCTTTTCTAAAATTGTCCTATTTTCTTCTACTTGGGCCATCACATCTGATAACGATTTCTTGTGCAAATCAATTTCACCCTGCAACAACTCTAAGCTAAACCCTGCATCGGGCAAGGCAGTATTAGCATATTTAGCGCTGTTTTTTGAGTTAAAGAAATTTTCTTTTACCTTTACTGCCGCATCAATCGCTGATTTTGCGGCAGATATAGCGGTTATTATTGATGATGGATCCATGTTGCGTTACTCCAATAATTGCTGATATTTAAGATTAAAGCTGCCAGTGCATGCTTAAGTGTGTGACAAAATGCCTAACGGTGTTAATAATATGTTTTGCATAAACAATGGCTTAGTAGTTATTTTATATAGTAGGGCGCTAAAAATAATAAAACACCAAAAACCATACAAGCACCAGCCCAAAACCCTGCGGCTTTTGCAGATTTTGCCCACAACGCCATGGGCGTTAACCCAATAAGAATAATACTTATGCCCATAACGATGGCTTGCACGCCATCTGCAGTTACAACAGAGCCACCATATTTATTAGTGGTGCCAAAATAGTGCTGATTAGCGATGATAAACCCCCCATAAATACACATAAACGCAGACATGCCAGCTGCAATATATTTAACTAAGGGCTCAACTTTGTTGGATTTAGATGGATTCATCAGTATATTAAGTATAAATAAGATTAGTGTAAGTGGTGCAGATTAGCACGTGCCGCTCACGTAATACAATTAAGCAATTTGTCGCCAATAATTTGTTAATAAATACACAAACGTAATCACACCGTTAAAACGCCTTAGTAAACTTTACCAACACAATAAAAACACTATTTAGTTTGGCGGTGCATGTAATGTTTGGCAATTGCATTGCGGTGGCTTGCAAATGCATATTTAGTAATTGCAAATTAAATAGCAGCTTATTCTACTGGGTGCTGCAACATAAATGCCCATGCAAAAAATAACATAAACACAAAATCGTTTAGGCCATATATGCTGTAAAAAGCCCCAGCGAAAATATCAATAGAATAAAGCTGCGCAACACTATTATTTGAAAGCCACATTATCCAAACTACCACATAAACCAGCTTTTCTAACGCGAACGCGCCTAAAAGCCATTTGATGTTGGAACTGATGACAGCAGCACCCGC
>JANMNC010000113.1:0-5907 GCA_031373695.1 Methylotenera sp.
CCATGCTTTATAAGCAAATAGGCTAGGCTATAATATAGATATGCTCACTTATTTACCGCTATGTTAAGTTACCGCCACGCCTTTCATGCTGGCAACCATGCCGACGTGCTGAAACACTATGTGTTAAGCCTTGTATTAAATTATTTTAATCAAAAAACTACACCGTATTGGGTGGTGGATACACATGCAGGTGCTGGCTTATATGCGCTTAATAGTGAATTTTCGCAAAAAAATGCTGAGTTTGAAACTGGCATTGCTAGATTAATTAATGCTAAAAACTTACCTGAATCGTTGGCTAACTTTGTTGATGTCATTCAAGTATTTAATGCTAAAAATAGCTTAAATTTTTACCCAGGCTCACCCAAAATTGCAGAAAGTTTTTTGCGCACAGATGATAAATTACGTTTGTTTGAGCTGCATCCTAACGATTACAAACTGCTTATCAACAACTTTGATGGGCGAGGCCGCCAAACCAAAATTGAGATGCAAGATGGTTTTACTGGCATAAAGGCGTGCTTGCCGCCACAACCTAAACGCGGCGTTATATTAATAGACCCGCCTTATGAGATTAAAGACGATTATCAGCGCGTAGTAGATTGCATTAAAGACAGTTTAAGCCGCTTTGCCACTGGCACATATTTAATTTGGTACCCACAGCTGCAGCGCCCAGAGCCGCAGCAGATGCTAACAAACTTAAAAAAACTCAACCTAAACAATTGGCTACAAATTAATTTAACAGTACAAACACCTAGCGCAGAAGGCTTTGGTATGCATGGCAGTGGCATGTTTATTATTAACCCACCTTGGGTTTTGCCTAAATCTTTAGAAGAAACAATGCCCTTTTTAACGCAATTGTTAGCGCTAGATCAACACGCAAATTTTGAGCTGACCAGCCAAATTACTTAAAGTAAAATTGGCTGCTGCTATTGTCGGGTTGTGTTTGATTTAATTGCTTAAAACATTTATTAATGCCGACTATTTAGCCCAAAAGGTGTGTTCTGGCAAACCGTTTTCATATAAATTTTTGTTTTTTTACTATCGCGATTGCGTATATTGATAAGTTAAAGTCACAATGACTTTAAGCATTAAAATTGTTAAATAGCCTTTAAAATTTTACGTTGCGATATGTCGTTGTTAATCGTAAATTCATGTACTGAAATGGTGCGTCCATTCTCAGTTTCTACTTTTACGCGCCATAAACCAAAAGCTACGTTTTGCTTATAGGTATAACCCCTGTAGCCTTTATTTCGTCCACCTGTTAAGGTAAAGCCAATGCGCGACATGGTTTGCCAGCCTTTTTCTTTATCGTGTATTTGCCAATGGTGATAAAGCCGCGCTTCTAAATTAGACGGCGCAAATACAGACGAAATACAATAGACTTTCTCGCCCTTAATAATGTGTACGCTATTTAGCATGCTTCTCCAAAAGCGCCACGCAGGGGCTTTGTCTTGCAGTAACTTGTAGGTGTTCGACTCTTTCTTTAAATGCGTGCCTACTTGAATATCTTTAATGACTAGCGGCACTGGCGGAATCACATCTAGCACATAAATACTGGCAATAAATATTGCGATTAAATAGGTTGGATAAATACTGCCCAGATGTGGCGATATTTTAAGCTTAAGTGCTTGTGTTATGACTACCGCTAAGATAATGCTGACAAAAAACCATAGCCAGTGAATGCTACCAATACTGTAAGGCAACACAAAGTTGAGTAACAAAATCAGGCAAAAACCGAATAAGGTCCAAATGAGTGTAAATCGTCTGTAAGCGGTTTCTAAAAACTCATTTGCGATTAACAAAACGCCTAAGCCCAAACACCAAGCAAAAGCGGCCAAGTGCGATGAGCTTTTAAAATATAAAATAAATAATGCGCTGAATAAACTACCAAACAAAAACTGCAGTAAAAGATATGGGAGCCGCTCTCTCCAATTAGCATCTTTAAATGAAACATGCATCGCAAGCGTGGTTTGCGCGGCGTTATTAATTAATAAATTGGCTCTTTTAACCAGCCAAACCATGATGGGCACTGTGCCAAACAAGTAAGCTGAAAGAATAAGCAAATCTGACGCATTTACGTTTTTGCCAATGGTTAATGCGTCCCAAAGGAAGCCTGCAAAAAAGGCAACTACTGGGAGATATTTTTTAATCATGAATATTTTTAGCTGGGGCTTGAATGATTAATGTTTGAAATGAATGCATACAATTTATAGATTAAGCAATTAAATTAGCAATGATAAAACCGATGACAATGCCAACAATAAGCGTAATCGTCAACCCACGATAAGTTAGCACATCTTTTGAATATCCGCGCTTGATTGCGGTATATGAAACAAGATAACCAATGCCATTAATTAACCAAACCAATGGAATTGACAACACTTTAATAACCAGTGGGCCAATAACAGGCACTAGCGTAATAATGGCAACCAGCCAAGTGAATGCACCTGAAAGTAATGCAAAAATTAAGGCAATGCCAGCAATCACTTTTTCATCAACGTTAAATTTTAAGCCCAGCCAAACCAGAAAAATAATAAACAAAACCACTGGCAGCATCACTTTCCAGCTGCCAAGTTTTGTTGGATTAAGCTCGTTATTAACCCTACTTTTTTTATTTATCACAGATTTAGCCAAAGCAACTTTTGCATCGGCATTAGCTGGTTTTTTCAATGCTTAAACCACTTCAGCAATAGGAATCACTTTTTTACCACTGCTTAATGTATCTAATGCGGCTTTGTATTCTGTCATTTGGTCAAAATTTAAATATTTATAAATTTCGGCGGTATTGGCTAATTTACTGCCAATCGTTTCCATATATTCAGCATGGCTGGGCATGCGGCCTAATTTAGCGCATACCGCCGCCAACTCGGCTGAACCCAAGTAAACACGGGCATCTTTACCCATACGGTTATCAAAGTTGCGGGTACTTGTGCTAAATACCGTTGCTTTATCGGCCACGCGCGCTTGATTGCCCATACATAGACTGCAACCAGGTATTTCGGTACGCGCACCAGCTATTCCAAACACTGAATAAACACCTTCATCGCGCAGTTGCGCTTCATCCATGCGTGTTGGCGGCGCTATCCATAAACGCGTTGGAATATTGCCTGTGCCTTCTAACACTTTTGCCGCAGCGCGGTAATGGCCAATATTGGTCATGCAGCTACCAATAAACACTTCGTCAATTTTGTCACCCACCACTGCTGACATTGGTTTGATGTCATCTGGGTCATTTGGGCATGCTACTAAAGGCTCTGTAATAGTCGCTAAATCAATTTCAATAATATGCGCATATTCGCAATCAGCATCTGGTTGTAATAACTCAGGTTTGGCTAACCAAGCTTGCATGTTTTCAATACGGCGTTGCAAGGTGCGGGCATCTTCATAACCGTTTTCAATCATGTTTTGCATCAGCACAATGTTTGATTTTAAGAACTCAATAACTGGCGCTTTATCTAGCAGCACCGCACAACCATTAGCAGAGCGCTCAGCAGAAGCATCAGCAAATTCAAATGCTTGTTCTACTTTTAAATTGGGCAAGCCTTCAATTTCTAAAATACGGCCGTTAAATACGTTCTTTTTATTAGTTTTTCCAACCGTTAATGTGCCTTCTTGAATCGCCACATAAGGAATCGCATTAACCAAATCGCGCAAAGTGATGCCCGGTTGCATCTCACCTTTAAAACGCACGAGTACAGATTCAGGCATATCCAAAGGCATCGCACCTGTGGCGGCGGCAAACGCTACCAAACCAGAACCTGCTGGGAACGAAATACCGATTGGGAAACGCGTATGTGAATCGCCACCTGTACCCACCGTATCAGGCAAGATTAAACGGTTCAACCATGAGTGAATTACGCCATCACCAGGGCGTAAGCTCACGCCACCGCGGCTGCTCATAAACTCTGGCAAGCTATGTTGTAATTTGATATCTACTGGCTTAGGGTACGCAGCAGTGTGGCAAAAGCTTTGCATCACCAAGTCTGAGCTAAAACCTAAACATGCCAATTCTTTCAGTTCATCACGTGTCATGCCGCCAGTCGTATCTTGCGAACCTACCGTTGTCGCTTTCGGCTCACAATAAGTATTAGGGCGCACACCAACGCCTTCAGGCAAACCGCAAGCACGGCCCACCATTTTTTGCGCTAACGTATAACCTTTGGTTGAAGCAACGGCAGGGGTTGCTTTAATAAAAATTTCGGTCTCAGGCAAGTTTAAAGCCTTGCGTGCATTGGCAGTTAAGCCACGGCCAATAATCAGCGGAATACGCCCACCCGCCCGTACTTCATCTGGCAGCGTAACTGGATTAATCTCAAAAGTAGAGATAACCTCGCCTGTCTCATTCAGTACTTTGCCTTCATAAGGGAAAATGGTGATTTCGTCACCCGTTTGCATTTTGGATACGTCGCACTGAATTGGCAAAGCACCTGAATCTTCTGCGGTATTAAAGAAAATTGGGGCGATTTTTGCGCCCAAAATCACGCTACCAGTGCGCTTGTTGGGGATATTCGGAATATCGTTGCCCATAAACCACTGTACTGAATTAATCGCCGATTTGCGTGAGGAGCCCGTACCAACCACATCACCCACGTACACTAGCGGTAGCCCTTTTTGCTTTAAGGACTCAATTTTAGCCAAGCCTTCTGGCATTTTGTTTATGAGCATGGCTTTGGCATGTAACGGAATGTCTGGCCTGCTCCAAGCGTCTTGCGCGGGGCTTAAGTCATCGGTATTGGTTTCACCATCCACTTTAAAAACCACCATTTTCAGGTCTTTAGCCAGAGCTGGCTTACTCGTAAACCATTCTGCATTTGCCCAAGATTCCATCAATTTTTTAGCATGCATGTTGCCATTTTTCATCAACATATCAACATCATGAAAAGCATCAAACATCAAAATAGTATTACTTAAAGCAGTTACCGCTTGCGCTGCCATTGGCGTAGAAAGTAGCTCCACCAAGGCTTGCACGTTGTAGCCGCCAAGCATGGTGCCTAACAATTGCACGGCTTTTTCTGGCGAAATTAAAGGCGAAGTTGCTGTGCCTTTTGCAACATCAGCCAAAAAAGCGGCTTTAACATAAGCCGCTTGGTCAACGCCTGCTGGGGTTTGATTTTCGAGTAAATCCAGCAATAAAACTTCATCACTTTTGTTTAGATTATTTAAGCTTGGATTTTTTAGTAATTCAACTAATGAGGCCACTTGCTCTGCAGATAACGGGAGTGGTGGAAGTTGAACATTTTCACGCTCTTGCACGTGTTTTTGATAGGCTTGTAGCATAGTATTCAGGCTCATTTAAATAATAACAATATTATAAACTAGCCTAAATCGTGTTTTGAATTTTACATGGTGATTTTTTGCACCGCTTTACAATGTAAGATTTTTTAACAATTCAAACTAGTTACGTTTTTCTGCTGCATTACTAGTATTTGTATCGTAGCTTTTATCAGAATACAAATCTTTGGCAAATGGGGTACTACAGCTTTTACCACTGGCCGAGGCCTCCCATTTATCCAGTAAATCTTTTTGGTAATCTTTACCGTGCTTTAACTCTAAAAAAGCACGCACTTCAAATACATCGGCAAAGCCATTTTTATCAGAATCCATCTTGGCTACATTGTCTTCAACGCTAGGCCCAGTATAACGCCCATCTTTATCGGTCAAATAATCCAACACGCTGTTGCCATCCGCACTAATCGCGGTTTCCACTGCATTGGTCAATGTGGCTATCGATAACAAAAAACTGGCTAGCATTACTTGTAAGTAATTTTTAAGCATTTTATGTGCACTCATCTCTAATATTTCATCATTAACATACCTAGTATGACTGATATTAAAGGTGAAAGTGCATTGTAATCTGTGACTTATGGCACAGAGTGGATTGTAATTGTCTTGTGCTCTGCTATTTTAGCC
>JANMNC010000138.1:0-14566 GCA_031373695.1 Methylotenera sp.
TAAATACTAATTAATAGTGATACTAAATTTATTTTTAAAAAAGGAAATTAAAATGATGATGAAACAAATGAAAAAATCAGCCCAACAAGGTTTTACTTTAATCGAGTTAATGATTGTTGTTGCAATTATTGGTATTTTAGCTGCAGTTGCAATTCCAGCTTATCAAGATTACACAGTACGTGCGCAAGTAACTGATGCTGTTAATCTTTTAGCTGGTGGTAAAACAGATATTGTAGAAGCAATGTCACAAGACCCATCTGTTGCTAACTGTGGTCTACCAGCCGCTACAGTAACTGGTAAGTACTCTAGTGTTACATTTGCAAATGCAGCAGGTGTATGTACAGGCACTGCTACTATGGCTGCAGCTACCAACATTTCAGGCCAAACTCTTGTAATGACTTACACAGCTGCAACTGGTGCATGGACATATGCAGGTACTATTGCTGCAAAACACAAACCAAGAGCTTGGGTATAGTTGAGATTGAAGTAATCAATATAGCCTCGATGTTATAAAACTGAGGTTACATGCAATAACTAAAAATCCTCACGAAAGTGGGGATTTTTAATTTCATTCAAAGTATTCGTCTCTCGATTCATATCTTTAAACAGAGGTAAAACGCTACAGACCACGCGTACCACCCTCTAACACCTCTGCTTGTAACCCGCATTGCGCCAATATAAATGCAGCGGCGCTGCTGCGGCGGCCAGTTTGGCAGTACACAATGTATTCTTTACTTTTATCTAAGTCTGCGGCATGGCTACGTAGCTCATGTAATGGCGTGTTAATTGCGCCTTCAATATGCTCGTGTTTATATTCTGATGGAAAACGCACATCTAGCCATACTGCGCCAAAAGCTACTTTGGCCTCTGCATCATCGAAATTAATGGTGCTTACAATTGGCGCTTTAAGCAGCTCTATAAAGTCATCTTTTTTCAAGCGTAGTAATTGACCATCCGTTTTCATGGTTACTGTGGCGTTACGTTTATTATCTGAGGCTAGGGCCTCTTCGCCAAAGCCAGCGCCAGTAGAAATCTCGGCTAATACAATAGCGGGCTGGCTTATATCGTTTATACGGCTAACCACTGCTGTGCCTTGTTGAATAAGGTAATAATAATCACCCTCTTGCCCTTGCATAATAATGGTTTGATTCGCATCCACGTTAATAGCGGTCATACGCGCAAACATGGCCTCGATATTGGCGGGTGGTAGCCTACTAAATACACCGTTATGTACTTGAAACGCATTAAAGCTACCAGTATCTAAACGCCAATCTTTACTGCTTGGCTGAATCACATTAATGGGGGCTTTAGTTTGTGCTGGCGGATAACCAGATAACTGATCCCATGTCATCATAATATCGAGCAAGTCTAAATCAATGCGTACAATTTCAATTGGCGTTAGCGCAATGGTGTCTTTAATTTTTAAGCGCCCAGTATCTACAGGATGCTTAGCAGCATCGGTGCCTGCACGCAAAATTAACTTATTGCCATTTTCGTATCTGATGCCCAAATCACCTTTAACTAAATACAATGATTGGCTGCTGGCGTTCATGCGAGTTGGGTCTAAATCTTTGCTAATTTGTTCTATCACACATAAAGGGGCTAGCTCTTCTAAACGGTTGGGCGATAATCTGGCAATGGGCTCAAAACGTATGAGTATAGATTTACTTATGGGCGGATTTTCGGCTGTGTTTTCAGATAAATTTTGCATGGTTTTATGTTTGGCTTACTTTTAATGATTTAATTTACTAGTGAATTAACTGACCAGTTACATAGTTTCAAGTTAAATAGTTACAAGTTAAATAGTTGCTGCTGTTTTAGTGCTACGCAGTGTTGGGTTGTAGGGTGTGCTGCAATTTCTTGCATAATGGTGGCATCTTCACCTGGCTTTAAGTGCGTAATATAGGTTGCAGGCTGGCTATTTAAGTGTGCTAGCTGTTGCGCAAGTGTTGCAGGGCACAAGTGCTTTGAAAGCGCCGCTAAATCTGCCTCTGCATTACTAAAAGCTGTTTCAATTATCAGTACTTTAAGGTTATTTACTCGGTTTACTGCTGCCCAAAAATCTGGGCAGCCAGCGGTATCGCCCGTAAATACAAGGCTATTATTGCCACTGTTTATTTGGTAGCCTACGGCAGGTACCACATGATTGGCTGGTAGTGCTGTGATGGTTTTTTGTTTAATTGCTACAGCATCACCTATGGCAATTTGGTGATAAACCAAAAATGGGGTTTCAACATTGGGTATGGCATTAAAATTAGGCCAAATAAGCCAGTTAAAAATATGCTGTTTTAATATATCAATGGCAGCTGCAGTGGCATGCACAGTAATAGGCTGCGTGCGCAAACCCATCACGGTATCAAGCAACAATGGTATGCACGCAATATGATCTAAATGCGTATGTGTTACAAAAATGTGATCTATTTTTAGCAAAGCTTCAAGCGATAAATCGCCCACACCAGTGCCTGCGTCTATTAGCACATCATCATCTACCAACAGCGATGTGGTGCGCATATTGCCGCCAATACCACCGCTACAGCCTAATACTTTTATTTGCATGTTATTGCTCAAGTTTGTTGTTATTGATTAATAGTTCACTAATTTTTAGTGGGTAATTACTTTTGTTAATTGCGGTCTTAATAGTTAAATACACCATCCCAATTAAAGCTTGGTGGCACACGTCTATACTGCTTAATGCGCGCTATATATAGCTCGTATAGCGCTTGTTGCGGTTGCATTTTTTGCAAATTCAAAAATTGAATTTCGCTTAAATCCCAATTTTTGTTGCGGTACAACTTAAGTGCCTCACGATATAGCTTTAATTCATCGCGCATTTCTGTTGAAACTTGCGCCTCTAAACCCAACGGCTCAAAAATAGTTACAGGGTTATCTCTACCCTTAACGCGCACCGTATCTAGCTCTCGGTACAATATATCTGGCGTTTGCGCTTTTACATACTCACTCACAATAATATCGACACCATAACTTTTAGTTAGCGTTTCTAACCTTGAACCTAAATTCACGGCATCGCCCATCACGGTATATGCCATACGAAAACTAGAACCCATATTGCCCACCGCCATATTGCCTGTGTTTAGCCCAATACCCATATTGATAATAGGCCAGTTTTTTGCGGCAAATTTTTCGTTAATCTTTTTTAACGCTTGCTTCATTTCAATAGCAGCATTAAGCGCGTTTTGAGCATGATTGCTATCAAAAAGCGGTGCGCCCCAAAACGCCATAATGGCGTCGCCCATATATTTATCAACTGTGCCACGGTTATTGTGTATAGCTTGTGTCAAAGGTGTCAAAAATTCATTCATTAGTTGCGACAATTGCTGCGGGCTTAAGTCTTCTGCAATATTTGTAAACCCACGAATATCAGAGAACAAAACAGTCATTTCGCGGCTTTCACCCGCCAGGTTAATGGCTTCAGGGTTCTGGGCCATTTCATTCACTAATTCTGGTGGTACATACTGCCCAAAAAGCCCCGTCAACTGGCGCTTTCCACGTGATTCTATAAAAAATCCAACGCTCATATTAACCACATAAATCAAGCTTATCATTAGCAGCGATGATGCGATGGGCAACACCAAATTAGCCCACTGCCAACTGACAAAATTAATCATTAATACCCCTACTAAAACCGCCAATGTCATTAAGGTGGCTTTTAACGGGTTAAGGTAAGGTAAGGTTAATGCTAGCAATAAACCTGCCAACAATAACAACACAAACTCTGCACCCAATGTATAAGCTGGGCGTTGCTTAATATTGTTATCTAGTATGCCCGCTATTACATTGGCGTGTATCTCTACCCCTGCGTAAATATTTTGTACGGGCGTTGCACGTAAATCCATTAAACCAGGCGCTGTGGTGCCTACTAATACAATTTTATTTTTAAAGGTATTTAAAGTGATTTTTTTATTTAATACATCGCTAGCCGACACGTACTGAAAGCTACCTTGCGGGCCGCGATAAGGTATAAGCATGGCCACTTTATTATCAACTGGAATATTTTTATTGGCTAACTTAAAGTGTTCCAAGCCAGAGTATTGCTTGCCCACACCTACAGTCGCGAACTCGGCCTTCAAAACTGAGTTTTTAAAATAAGCACGCGCAATGGCCACAGAAAATGCATCGTAATATTGACCATTGTGTTTGGTTAGCACTGCAATTTTGCGCGTAATACCATCGGTATCTGGCGCTGGATTAACATGGCCCGCAAATGGCGTACTTTGTTGCAAACTGGCTAAGTTTGCGCCGTAACCTTCCATTTCTGTAAATTCAATATTTTTATTACCAAAACTGCCCGCTTTAAAAACTGCGGCTGGTAACTGGCCGACACGATTGGCGCTATCTTTAGGTACAAAATAATAACCCAGCACCACATTACGATTTTTAATGCTATTGGCAAAAATCTGGTCGTAATCTAGCGTGGGTTTAATGGCCTGCAATGCATCTGCAAATGCAGTATCACCGTTCAAACGTTCTTGCATCAGCTCTAAAGCTTTTAGGCCAGAGCTCTCATCTTTTTCGGCAAAAATAACGTCAAAGCCTAATGTATTAACTTGATAGTGCTCAAACAAAGTATCAACCAAAGCGGCCAGCTTATTACGCCCCCAAGGCCAGCGCCCCTGTTCTTTTAGACTTTTTTCATCTACATCGACAATCACAATTCGATTATCCACAGTGCGTGGCATCATTAAATTTAGGCGTGCGTCATAACTAAAATTTTCTAACTTTTGCACAAAACCCAGCGGCAACACATTAGACGCATGTAACAACATGACTAAAATGATGGTTAAACTAAGCGCTAATCGCACGCCATGTTGTTTTAAAAGTGAGATTGAAGACATTAAAAATTTAAAATACAGTTTAATTGATTGATTTTAATATTGTTTTTATAGCATTTATAGTTACAAGCATAGCGGATAACAGGCTTATTGAACAGTAAGTTTACAATCGAAAGTATAATAATAAGCACACTAAACATTTAGGCATGCGCCCTTAAAGAACACTATAAAAATGACTGATAACTACTTTGAACCACCTATTGAAATAAATCATGCTAACAATTGCAAAGCGAGCGTGATTTGGCTGCATGGCCTAGGTGCCGATGGTAATGATTTTGTGCCTGTAGTTAAAATGCTTAATTTAACTGACGTTCGTTTTATTTTGCCGCATGCGCCGTATCGCAAAGTAACGCGCAATAATGGTTATGAAATGCGTGCTTGGTATGATGTTTATGGCTTAACGACTGGTAGCCGTGAAGATGAAATTGGTATTCGAGAAAGCCAAGCTTATATTGAATCACTCATTACGCAGGAAATAAGCCGTGGCGTGCCCGCTAACAAGATTATTTTGGCAGGTTTTTCGCAAGGTGGTGCTATTGCGCTACAAACAGCGCTGCGCTGCAAGCAAGCATTGGCGGGCATTATGGCGCTATCAACTTATTTACCCCTAAAAACTAGTTTAGCCTCTGAAAAAACTACGGCTAACCAAGCAATTTCTGTTTTTATGGCACATGGCACGCATGATGATGTCATTACGATGGAAACCTGCCAAGCCTCATTAGAAGCGCTAAAATTAAATGCGTATCAAATTGATTGGCACGAATACACAATGGCACATTCTGTTTGTGCGCAAGAAATTGAAGATATTCGTGTGTATTTGCAGTGCAGGCTTGAAACCGCCCAGCTTTAATTATTTCTACTGCAAAAATTTAAGATTTGGCAATTAAATCAGTAATTAAACCCTCAACATTGATTTGTTTTGATAAAATCTTAAAAATTAATTAAAACTATAAAATGACAAAGTCTAGTCAATTAAAACCATCAAACTTTGAACCCAGTTTTGAAACAGCCGTCGCCGAGTTAGAGGCGATTGTTAATCAAATGGAGTCTGGAAACTTAGCGCTAGATCAATCACTTAACGCCTATAAGCGTGGGGCTGAGTTGCTGCAGATATGTCAAAAATCACTCATCGACGCTGAACAACAAGTACAGCTGTTAAATGATGCCAACAAACTAATAGTCTTTAACGCCAATGATGATTAACGAGATGTCTGCGCTTAATTTAGACCAAACAGCCAGTTTTAATACTTGGGCGGCCAGTATGCAAGTACGCATGGAAAGCGTGCTTGACACCAACATGCCACCTGCCAGCACATCGCCAATGCGCTTACATGAAGCCATGCGCTACTCAGTTTTGGGTGGCGGCAAGCGCGTGCGTGCACTTTTAGCTTATGCTGCGGGTGAGTTTTGTGGCGCCAAGCTCGATAAAATTGATTTGCCTGCTGCCTCTGTCGAAATTATTCATGCCTTCTCGCTAGTGCACGACGATATGCCGTGTATGGATGATGATGATTTGCGACGCGGCAAACCTTCTACGCATAAGCAGTACGGCGATGCAATGGCTTTGCTGGTTGGCGATGCCTTGCAAAGCTTGGCCTTTCAACTTATTTCACAAGATAAATTACTTAAAAACGCTACACAAAAGCTACAAATGCTGCATGTACTGGCATTGGCCAGTGGCTCGCGCGGCATGGCTGGTGGCCAAGCAATAGATTTAGACAGTATTGGCATACCCCTGACCAGAGCAGAGCTTGAGCACATGCATATACAAAAAACAGGTGCGCTTATTCGTGCCGCTGCTTTGCTGGGTGCTTATAGTGCGGATAAACCTGCCGAGGATAAAGCCGGAGACGACAAAATAAGCGCGGTAGACCATTTTGCTAAATCAATTGGCTTAGCTTTTCAAGTGGTTGATGATATTTTAGATGCTGAAGCAGACACCAAAACGCTAGGCAAAACTGCTGGCAAAGATGCCTATAATAATAAATCAACCTACGTTACTATTTTAGGTTTATCGGCCGCTAAGCAACTGGTAAATGAGCTGCATGCCAATGCTATGGCGGCATTATCATTTTATGGTCGCGAGGCCGATTTATTGCGTCAGCTAGCTAATTTTATTACGCAACGCAGCTTTTAACGCTGTTCATATTCAAACCTTAATCTGTTCAATGTCTAATTTATTAAACGCTATTTATTCGCCTGAAGATTTACGCAAGTTAAATCGAAGTGAGTTAACTGAGCTAGCAGCCGAGCTACGCACTTTTTTGGTAGAAAGCGTAGCTAAAACTGGTGGCCATTTAGCCTCTAATTTGGGCGTGGTTGAGCTAACCATAGCACTGCATTACGTTTTTAATACGCCAGACGACCGTTTGGTTTGGGATGTGGGCCACCAAACTTATCCGCACAAAATTCTAACTGGCCGCCGTGAAGCAATGGCAGATTTACGCAAACCTAACGGCATTGCAGGTTTTCCACGACGCGGCGAAAGCGCTTACGACACCTTTGGCACAGGCCACTCCAGCACATCAATATCTGCGGCATTAGGCATGGCAATTGCCGCCAGACAAGCAGGGCTAGAGCGTCGCAGCGTCGCCATTATTGGCGATGGCGCGATGACCGCAGGCATGGCGTTTGAGGCGCTAAATAATGCAGGCGATATGGATGCAAATTTGTTGGTGATTTTAAACGATAACGATATGAGCATATCTAACAATGTGGGTGCGCTTAATAACTATTTAGCCAGATTATTATCTGGTCGCTTTTATGACTCAGTAAGACGTAGCGGCAAAAAAATGTTAGATGTTTTGCCGCCCGTAAAAGAGTTTGCCAAACGTGCGGAAGAACACGCCAAAGGCATGGTGACACCTGGCACACTGTTTGAAGAGTTTGGCTTTAACTATATTGGCCCTATTGATGGCCACGATTTACCTGTGTTACTCGACACGCTTAGCAATATTCGCGAGCTAAAAGGCATGCAGTTTTTGCATATAGTGACGCAAAAAGGCAAAGGCTTTGAGCCCGCCGAAGATGACCCCAACAAATATCATGGCGTGAGTAAGTTTGATCCGTGCAATGGTGTTTCTCACGCGGCTAATCCTGCTAAAACCTACACCCAAGTATTTAGCGATTGGCTAGTTGATATGGCCGATGCTGATAATAAGCTAATAGGTGTAACCCCTGCCATGTGTGACGGCTCTGGGCTGAATGCGTTTGCTGCTAAGCACCCAAGCCGTTATTTTGATGTGGGCATTGCCGAGCAACATGCGCTAACGTTTGCTGCGGGCATGGCTTGCGATGGGCTAAAACCAGTTGTGGCTATTTACAGCACGTTCTTACAGCGCGCTTACGATCAGCTTATTCATGATATTGCACTGCAAAACTTAAATGTATTGTTTGCAATTGACCGCGCAGGACTAGTAGGCGCCGATGGCCCAACGCATGCGGGTAGTTTTGATTTAAGCTTTTTACGCTGCATACCCAATATAGTCATTATGGCGCCATCTGATGAAAACGAATGCAGGCAAATGCTCACCACAGGCTTTAATTACAATGGCGTAGCTGCAGTGCGTTACCCGCGCGGCGCTGGCCCAAATGCAACAATAAACGCTGCACTTACCAGCTTACCTATTGGTAAAGGTGTAATCGTGCGCGAATCAAGCAATATTACTGATAAAAATACAAATAAAGTTGCTATCTTAGCTTTTGGTAGCATGCTAACCCCTGCCCTGCAAGCCGCACCAGTACTTGATGCTACAGTAGTTAATATGCGATTTGTTAAGCCGCTAGATATTGGCTTAATTGAGCAACTGGCTAATTCACACGATTTAATTGTAACTATTGAAGAAAATGCGCTAATGGGTGGCGCAGGTGCTGCAGTGCTAGAGGCCATGCAAACACTTCACTTAAAAAATCCTACACTTTGCCTTGGCTTACCAGATAGTTTTATTGAACATGGCGTGCATGAAACCATGTTGGCGGAATGTGGTCTAGAAGTATCAGGTATTGTGCAATCGATTCAAACTAAATTAAGTCGAATTTAATTCTTCAAATTAAGCTTTTAAAGCCTTGATTTTTTGTGATTACATCACCATATCTAGCACATAAATGAATATGCCTTAAATTAATGCTGAATAGATTTACAGCACACGCCAAAAGCGTAAACTTTAAAACTAATTAGCGCAAAAATTGCTACAGGAAAAATTAAATGAACAAACCTTTACCCGATGTTGCAAGTAGCAGCATTGAAGACACTCAAAGCATGCCTGATGTACGCCACTTAGATATTAACAAAGTGGGCATCAAGTCAATTCGTCACCCTATTACTGTTAAAGACAAAACAGGTGGCGAGCAAAACACCGTAGCGGTTTTTGATATGTACGTGCATTTACCGCACAATTTCAAAGGCACGCACATGTCGCGTTTTGTTGAAATTTTAAACACGAACGAGCACGCCATTTCAATTGAATCTTTTCAAACTATTTTAAGCCAAATGGTTACAAGGCTTGAGGCAGAATCTGGCTATATAGAAATGCGCTTTCCGTATTTTGTAAATAAAGCAGCACCTATCTCTGGTGTTAAAAGCTTGCTCGATTACGATGTAACGTTTATTGGCGAAATTAAAAAAGGCAAAATCGATATTACGGTAAAAGTATTGGTGCCTGTTACTAGCTTGTGCCCTTGCAGCAAAAAAATATCAGATTATGGTGCTCATAATCAACGTTCGCATGTAACTGTTACAGCATTAATTAATGACTTTATTTGGATAGAAGACATTATTACCCTAGTAGAAAAACAAGCATCTTGCGAGCTTTATGGCTTGCTAAAACGCCCAGACGAAAAATTTGTAACTGAGCGCGCATACGATAATCCAAAATTTGTAGAAGACATGGTACGCGATGTAGCCACTCAGCTAAATAACGAAAAACGTATTGATAAATACACCGTAGAATCTGAAAACTTTGAATCTATACATAACCATTCTGCTTATGCTTTAATAGAAAACGATAAACGCAAACATTAAAAGAGGAAACTAACCCATGGTGCAAACAGAAGTAAGCGTTCAAGATGCTGATAAAAACGCGTCGTCTTTGCAAGTATTTAAAGCGATATTATGGAGTTTACTTGGGGTTAGACAAAAAAAAGGGTACGAAAATGATGTGGCTAAAATAACCCTGAAACAAGCAGTGATTGGAGGCTTAATTGGTGGTTTAATTTTTGTGGGCACCATGGCAACCCTTGTAATGCTCGCTTTTAAGTTTTTACAGCCCTAATGGTTTACTTGCATTATTTATAGAGTAAATATTAGTTTTTTAATAACTTTTTATGATTGGAGGTGATTGAATGTCTGTCGCAAAAGTAATAGAAATAATCGCATCAAGTAAAAAAAGTTTTGAAGACGCCGTAGCACAAGGCGTCAACAAAGCTGCCGATTCGTTGCATGACATTACAGGTGCTTGGGTAAAAGACCAATCTGTAAAAGTGGTAAACGGCAAAGTGGTTGAATATAGAGTGGGCTTAAAAGTAACTTTTGTATTAAAAGATATTGTTAAAACCAAAAAGAAATAATGGTTTTGTGCTATAAAAAAACGGGCTGATGCCCGTTTTTTTATTAATAATTTCAAGTGCTTAAATTAAGCTGGTAGTTTAATTAATACTTTTTTGTGAGCGTCATTACAGAGTTATCACGCCGCATGTCCATGCGATTAAGTGCCGACATACCTAACAATACTTCTGTTGGAAAACCACCCTCAATCACAGATGCTTCGACGTTATTTAATATAATTGTGCCAACCTTAAGCGTGTTGAGCTTTACTCTGTAAACAGACACTAAACCATTAGCGGTTGAGGCAGTACCTTTTTCACCTTTTTCGTAATCAATTTTGGCAAATTTTGCATCAGCACTATTCATGGCAACACTGCTAGCACCTGTATCTACAACGTATTTGAGCGATACGCCATTAATTGATAAATTGCCATAAAAATGGCCTTGACTAGAAGCATATAAATTAACTGGGTCGTTATTGGCTGGGCCGGAGCTGGCAACAACTGATGCCGCCTGCCCCATTTTTAGGGTTTGTTGTTTGCCTTCTACTATAAAGGTGGCCGATTCGCTGGTAGCAGAAATAAGTTTAACGCCATTTTTGGTTTGGCCAGCGCTAAGAGTTTGCGGAGTGCCCCCGTTTATAGTGACTACCGCTTTATTGCTAAACAAACCTACCACGTTTACTTGCGTATTAGCGGCCGCCTGCATAGCCAGCAAAGCTGCGGCAAAACCAAATAATACTTTAAATTTAAACATAAGATTCCTTATCAATAATCAGCCAAACATGCCAGTGCGGCCATGCGTTTGCGTTAATTTTAAGCCTAATGCTATCACGACAAAGCCTAGCAACGGAAATATTGCAGCCAATAAAAATGTGTTCTCACCACCCAAGTACTGTAGTGCATAGCCGCCAGAAAGCCCGCCGATAGTGCCTCCCACGCCATATGCTACGCTGTTGTAAATGGCTTGGCCTTTGGCCTGATGCCGCCCATTAAAAAACTGCGTAATCACCTCGACCGATGCTGCATGAAAGCTGCCAAAAGTAGCCGCATGCAAGCTTTGCGCAATAATTAATAGTAGCAAGTTATCTACAGCAACGCCTATCATGCCAAAGCGGAGTACAGCTAACGCTAGACTGGTTAGCAAAATAGCTTTTAAACTAAAACGTGCCATCAATTTTGGCATCAGCATAAAAATAACAATTTCGCACACCACACCCACCGCCCATAATAGCCCTATCATGCCTTTGCTGTAGCCATGCTCACTTAGATAAATAGAATAAAAATTATATAACACGCCGTGCGCCGTCACCATTAGTGCGCAGCCAACTAGCGTGGCAATCACCACAGGCTGCTTGATAATTTGCCAAATAGAAAACTCATCTTGCGCATGTGGTTTAACAATTGCCTCTGGCAGCTTAAAGGTAAGTACAAAAAGCACAATTTGTACGGTAAGCAAAAACCACAACAAACTTTTAATGCCGTACGCGTCTATTAAAAACCCCAATATAACTGCCGCAAAAATAAACCCTAATGAGCCCCACATACGAATACGGCTGTAGTGCCCATTGGTGGTGGCAAGATGCGCCAAAGTGAGTGATTCTGACAGTGGCAAGGTAGAGCTGGTAAACAAACTAAGTGAGGCCATTACAAAAAATAGCCAAAAGAAACTATGCGCCCAAAACACTGCAGTAAACCCTATTAACCCTAATAAAGCGGTTAGCTTTATCCAAGTAACACGTTTGCCTGTGTGATCAGCCAGCCAACCCCAAAAATTAGGGGCAAAAATACGGCTAATTTGAAACAGCGACATGAGAATGCCAATATCTGCCGCCGAAAACTTTTCAGATTGCAAATACAAACCCCAATAAGGTACAAAAGCGCCTACAAAAAAATAATAGACGAAGTAAAAACGGGAAAGATTGGCGTGGAGGTTGTGGCTCAAATTGATATTCAATTAATCTTTAAGAAATATTTAAACAATTACAAGGAATGGTTGCTTAAGCTGTCATTGCGAGCCTGACCCGCAATCTTGTCAATTACTTGATTAGATTCTGACTTTCGTCAGAATGACAGATGATTGAATAATAGCTTAAATTTTAGGAGTATTAGAAACAACATCGGCGTTTTGAGCGCGATGCCTAAGTGCGTGATCTATTAGCACCAGTGCTAACATGGCCTCAGCAATTGGTGTGGCGCGCACACCCACGCATGGGTCATGCCTGCCAGTGGTTTGCATGGTTACAGCATTACCATTTTTATCGATAGACCTGCGCTCTTGTGGAATGCTTGATGTCGGTTTTAGTGCCACATTGACCCGAATTTCTTGGCCAGTGGAAATGCCGCCTAACATACCACCTGCGTGATTAGTCACAAAACCTTGTGGTGTCATTTCGTCACTGTGCACGCTGCCGCGCTGGGCAATACTGGCAAAACCTGCACCAATTTCAACCCCTTTAACCGCATTTATACTCATCATGGCGTGCGCAATATCAGCGTCTAGCCTATCAAAAACTGGCTCACCCCATCCAACTGGCACACCTTCTGCCACCACAGTAATACGCGCACCGACCGAATCACGTTCGGCGCGGACTTTATCTAAATACTCTTCTAATTGTGGCAAAACGTTAGTATTGGGAGAAAAAAATGGGTTATCGTTGACACAATCCCAAGTTTCAAAAGGGATGGTAATTTCACCCAATTGACTCATATAACCACGCACCGTTATACCAAACCGCTCGTGTAGCCATTTTTTAGCAATAGCGCCAGCAGCCACACGCACGGCTGTTTCTCGAGCACTGCTACGTCCGCCACCGCGATAATCACGCACACCATATTTTTGCGCATAGGTATAGTCGGCATGTCCAGGTCGGAAAGTATCCATAATCTTGCTGTAATCTTGGCTGCGCTGATCAGTATTTCTAATAATTAAGCCAATTGGCGCACCTGTAGTTTTGCCTTCAAAAACGCCAGATAAAATCTCAACCGCATCGGCCTCTTGACGCTGCGTTACATGGCGCGAAGTGCCTGGTTTGCGTCTGTCTAAATCAATCTGCAAATCCTCAGCACATAAGCTTAAACCTGGTGGACAACCATCCACCACGCCACCTATAGCTGCGCCGTGCGATTCGCCAAACGATGTTAGCGTAAATAAAGTACCAAATGTGTTACCCGACATAATATTGACTTTTTAAGATTATTTTATATTTTAACATATCCATGTTTTATTCTAGTTTTAAGCCCTGAACCCAATGTGAATAAATATGACTCGCTATTTTATTTAACGCAAAGCAATGCTGTGCTAAATCTTTCTGCATGACATTTGCTTGCTGCACAGCTTGGCTATTGGCAGATTCTTTCAATTCTATTTCACCTTCTTCACACCACTTTTGCACCATTTCAGCCGTCATTTCTAGGTGACATTACAGCGCCAAATGTTTGCCCAGCGCCCAAGCTTGGTTTTGGCAATACGGGCTAGCAAGTAAGTGAGTAGAGCCTTGTGGCAAACTAAATGTTTCACCATGCCAGTGAAAACTATTAAAAAATTCAATATTTCCAAACCAGTTTAGGGCGATTTTATGCTGACTCACAGACACCTCGCCCCAACCAATTTCTTTAATGCCATTTTTAGTGATTGCACCACCCAACGCTTTACTAATAAGCTGGCCACCTAAACAATGACCGAGCAGTGGAATATCCGCCGCTTTTGCCTCGCAAATTAAATCGAGAATTGGCGCAATCCAAGGCAAGTTGTCATTCGCGCTCATAGGCCCACCCATTAAAACCATGCCGCTGTAAGCCAGTATTGATGAGGGTAGTGGCTTGCCTTCATCTATCTCGTGTAGTTGCCATGCAATATTTTTTGCATTTAAAAAGTCACCCAAGTAGCCGGCTCCTTCATGCGCAATAAAGCGAAAAATGATGATAGCTTTTTGTGCAGTAGGCTTCATATAATTTGATATTCACCAGGTTGAATGTTGTCGACGGTGTATTGACCAATAGCATAACGAATCAAACGCAAAGTGGGAAAACCGATTTTTGCAGTCATGCGGCGTACTTGGCGATTTTTCCCCTCCGCAATTTTAATTTCTAGCCAAGTGGTGGGAATCGCTTTGCGCTCGCGAATTGGTGGGTGGCGAGGCCATAAGTTTGCAGGCTCTGGCATTAAACTTACC
>JANMNC010000141.1:0-7713 GCA_031373695.1 Methylotenera sp.
TGTAAGTTGGGTAACTTTACTTAACTATACGCAGTAAATTAATAACCCTACAGTATAAAACTTGATTTAGCGTACGTAAAAACGTACTATAACCAAAACATTGAGGTATATCATGCAAACATTAACTGCCAGCACTGCCCGCACAACGCTGTATCGCCTTATTGACGAAACGGCAACCACACATCAGCCGCTTATTATTACGGGTAAGCGTAATAATGCTGTGTTGGTTTCATTAGAAGATTGGTCAGCGATTCAAGAAACTTTATTTCTACTTTCTGTGCCCGGCATGCGCGAATCGATTCGTGAGGGAATGAATACGCCAGTGGATGAGCTTTCATCTGAATTAGATTGGTAATTGCGTGTGACAAAGTGGCAACTGTTTTATACCAAAGCAGCGCAAAAAGATGCTAAAAATTTGAGTGCAGCAGGGTTAAAAGATAAAGCTTTTGGCTTGCTCAATATCATTGCAGAAAATCCTTTTCAAAACCCACTGCCTTATGAAAAGTTAGTTGGCGATTTAACTAGCGCGTATTCGCGTCGCATTAATATTCAGCACCGCTTGGTATATCAAGTTTTAGAGTCTGAAAATACAATCAAAATACTTAGAATGTGGACACATTATGAGTAGCTTAAGTCAAACCAAATTACCGCCAGCGATATTCATCATGGGCCCAACTGCCAGCGGCAAGACTGGCGCAGCAGTTCATTGTTATTCAAAACTACCCGTTGAAATTATCAGTGTCGATTCTGCTTTAGTTTTTAAAGACATGAATATTGGTACGGCCAAGCCAGACACTGAAACGTTGGCAATTGCACCGCATCATTTAATCGATATTATCGACCCCACCAGTGCCTACTCAGCGGCTAATTTTAGAAGTGATGCGCTAAAACTAATGGCGGACATTACTGCTCGTGGCAAGATTCCGTTATTAGTTGGCGGTACCATGCTTTATTTTAAAGCCTTGCAGGGTGGTTTAAGTGGTTTGCCAGAGGCAAGCCCAGAAGTGCGTGCAAGGCTAGATGCCAGAGCCGCGTTTATTGGCTGGCCTGCCATGCATGAAAAACTAGCCTTAATAGACCCAGAAACCGCAGCCCGTTTGCAGCCAAACGATGCGCAGCGTATTCAGCGTGCGCTGGAGGTGTTTGAAATTACTGGCGAGAGTATGACTGAGCTTCACGCTAAACAAACCACTGAGGCTTTGCCTTACCAATTATTAAAAATGGCATTGGTACCTAGTGACCGCAAAGTGCTACATGAGCGTATTGCTTTACGTTTTAAGCAGATGCTACAAGCTGGTTTTCTGGATGAGGTGAGGGCGCTACAAGCTAAATATCCTACGCTGACAGCTGACTCAACCGCTATGCGCTGTGTGGGCTACAGGCAAGCATTGGAGCATCTCGCAGGCGACCATGATGAGGCAGAACTATGCGACAGGGGTATTTTTGCCACAAGGCAACTAGCCAAGCGCCAATTAACGTGGTTGCGCGGCATGGATGACACGCTAGAGTTGGATTGTTTGGATTCTGACTTAAATAGCGTAGTATTAAACGAAATAAAGCGGTTTATAGCATAGATATTTGTCACCCGGTGATGCCGTTTTAGTCGTTTTAACAGGTAAGCCACATAGCGGATGCTTGTAAAATCGGAACCTAGAAACTTTAAACACGCTAGATTACGTGTTAGAACGTAAAGGTGTTCACCGTTGAATATAGGGGCAAAAGCACCTTTTTCACACGCGAATGCAGTAATGACAGTTTGAATGGATTCTTGCATGTGCACAAATAACGCTTAATAAAATAAGGTAAAACCATGAAAAAATTTATAAAAGAAAACTTAGTATTGGTTATTGGGTTAACGCTACCTTTGTTGTTAATTTTATTGTTTTTTGTGGCTGCAGTTATTCCAAAATCAATGAGCACGCCGCCACAGCACGAGATGTTGTTTAGCACCACTAAGTATGAATACGAAAACTCACCTGAGTATTTGCTAGATTTTGTGGTGAAAGATGCGCATTTGGTGGTTAAGGTGAACAAAAACGATGATAAAGCTAAGAACCACAATTCAAAAAAACTAATGGCTTATGATGGCAAAACCGAAACCGTGCGTGAAATTGTTTTAGATGCCGCTAAAGTTGCTGCGCTTGCAACATCTGGCGAAATGATCTTAGAAGAAACAAAAAACATGACGCTTGACGCATCAAACTTATCACCTGATGGATATGCCCTAGAAGGGCCTAATTATGTGGGTAATGGCTTAGTGGGCGGTTTATTTGGAGGTGGTAGCCGCAGTGGCTATCGCATCAAAAAAGATAGTTTTGGTTACAAGTTGCCAAATACGCAACCAGATTATTACTACTCTGAATTAAAATTTATTGGCTGGGTTGTGAGTAAGCAATAAGGGGGACGGCATGTCGAATAAAGAAGACGCGTTACAAGATATAGCCTTGCTGGCCAAGCACAATAATATTAGTTTAGATGAAATTAAGCATGCTCTGGAAGCCATGTCCACATTGGTATCCAAGCCATCTTCTAGCGTTTTATCTAAGCTATTAGGCTATATTGGTGGCATTTTTGTGTTTGCAGGTATTGGCGTTTTTATGTCGATGTTTTGGGATGATTTTGGATCTGCCGCGCGCGTAATTGTGACATTAGGCGTAGGTTTGGTGGCGTTTATCATGGCGTTGGCTTGCCTTTATGATAAAAGATTTGAGCGCGCCGCAACGCCCTTATTTTTAATCGCTGCTTTACTGCAGCCAACTGGTATTTTTGTCATGCTGCAAGAATACTCATCTGGCGGCGATGCGCATTATGGCGTGCTGTTTATGGCGATTTTTATGTTGATTCAGCAGGGCGCAACCTTTTGGGCAAAACGCCGCACAGTGCTGGCATTTAGCGCTATTTTGTTTGGCTGTATTTTCTTTAGTACCTTGTTTGATTTATGGGATATGAACGAAAAGCTCATTGGCATTGTGGTTGGTACTTCGCTTATGTGCGTTGCTTATGCGCTTAATCAATCTAAACACCTGGCAATTGCGCCATTTTGGTACTTTGTGGGCTCGATTATTTTAATGTGGTCGGTATTCGAATCTGTTGAAAACACACCATTTGAGCTGGTTTATTTAGGTTTAGCCGCATTGCTAATATTTTTAAGCACACATGTGCGTAGCCGTTCGCTGCTTTTAGTTGGTACCTTAGCTATGTTGATTTATATTGGGTATTACACAGCCAAACATTTTGCCAACACAGCAGGCTGGCCAATTGCTTTAGTGGTTATTGGTATTGCGTTAATTGGCATGAGTGCGTTGGCAGTTAAGCTAAATAATAAATACATTAAATCAGTCGCTTAAACTGTATTGTTAATATTCTACATTAGTTTAATCAAAACTTTTAATACGTCTAGCTGCTTCTAAACATTCATCTAAACTGGCTACTAACGCTAATCGTATAAAGCCTGCGCCTGGGTTTATACCATGCGCTTGACGCGCTAATAAACTGCCTGGCAATACGGTAATATTTAAATCGCGATACAGCTTTAGTGCAAAATTGGTGTCAGTTTCTGCTATATTTTTGGGCTTAGCCCATAAATAAAATGCTGCATCTGGCATTTCAACATCCATTACCGTACTTAATAGTGGCGTCACCACATTAAACTTTTCGGCATATAAACGACGGTTTTCAATCACATGCGTTTCGTCATTCCAAGCGGCGACTGAGGCCATTTGCACAGTTGGGCTCATGGCAGAGCCATGATAGGTGCGGTATAGCAAAAATTTAGCGATTAATGTTTTATCGCCCGCCACAAAGCCAGAGCGCATGCCTGGTACATTAGAGCGTTTGGAAAGTGAGCTAAACACGATTAAATTGGCATAGCTGCGACCCAATAGATATGCGGCTTGCAGAGCACCTAATGGACGTTCATCTTCTTTAAAATAAATTTCTGAATAACATTCATCAGCAGCAATTACAAAGCCATATTTATCAGATAACTCAAAAATTTCGCGCCATTGTTCAAGTGTCATTACTTTGCCAGATGGGTTGCCAGGGCTACATACATAAACCAATTGTGTGCGATTTAACACCTCTTCTGGCACGTTGGCAAAATCCATTGCGTGGTTATTTTCTGGCATTGTATTTAAAAAATACGGTGTTGCCCCTGCCAAAAATGCGGCACCTTCATAAATTTGGTAAAACGGGTTGGGCGAAATCACCACGGGCTTTGTTTTACTTGCGTCAATAACCACTTGTGCGATAGCAAATAAAGCCTCGCGGCTGCCAATCACAGGTAAAATCTCGGTTTCGGTGTTGAGTAATGGAATGCCATAACGCCGCGTTGCCCAGTTGGCAATTGCTTCGCGTAGCGCCAATATACCTAGTGTTGTGGGGTAAGTTGCCAAGCCATTTAAATTATCGACCAGCGCGTTTTTAATGAGTGCGGGCGTAGCATGTTTGGGTTCGCCAATTGATAAATTAATGCTAGTAAAATCTGGGTTTGGCGTAATACCTGCAAATAACTCACGCAAACGTTGAAACGGGTAAGGCTGTAATAAATTTAGATTAGGGTTCATAGGGTTTGTACTGGTAAGTGTTTATTACGCAAAGCATTATTATAATTTAGTAAGCCATTAATTAGGAGTTGCAGTGAGCAAAAGCAGTAAACAAAACTATTTAGCCATATTTGGCCTATTATTTGGCGCCATGTGTTGGGGTATTATTTGGTACCCATACCGCTTAATGGCCGATGCTGGCGTTTCTGGCGTGGCCTCTAGTTTTTACACTTATAGTATTGCGCTAATTTTGGGTGCTATTTTGTTTGCCAAAAATTGGCGGGGCGTTCTATATTTGCCTAAAAGTGTGATTTGGTTAAGCGTAATTGCAGGCTGGACTAACTTAAGTTATGTGCTGGCAGTAATTGATGGCGAAGTGATGCGCGTGATGCTGTTGTTTTATTTATCGCCATTATGGACGCTAATTTTGGCGCATTATTGGTTAAAAGAATCCATTTCAAAATCAGGTTTTGTCTCTATTGCTATTGCCATGCTTGGTGCCTACATTATGTTGGCAGATCCATTTAACGGCAACTCTAGTTATTTGCCTTTGCCACAAAACAAATCGGAATGGCTGGCATTATCAGCTGGCATTGGCTTTTCGCTCACCAATGTCATTACACGCAAATCGGTACACTTAAGTTTGGCAGCAAAATCTATGCTGGTGTGGGTAGGCGTTGCTAGCATGTCAATTTTGTTAATGCCATTTTTGGGTGAAATGTCTTCAGCATCTCATTTTCCTAGTCTTAGCTTTTTTACCATGAATAATTGGCTGGTGATGAGTTTAATAGCCATATTGCTAATGGCAGCGACTTTATTTGTGCAATATGGCGTCACTAAAATTGCTGCAGCACGCGCTTCCGTATTGTTTTTGTTCGAGCTAATTGTTGCAGCAGTTGCGTCTTATTACTTAGCTAACGAAGCCATGACCCCAAATGAATGGATAGGAGGCAGTTTCATTATTGCAGCGGGCTTAGTTGCCGCGTTTAATCATAAAGATTAGCTGCGCAAATTAATTATCAAAACAACTTAATTACCAAAACCGCCTACTGAGCCTTCATTAGAAAAACGTATTTTTAATGATAAATCGTTGCGTGAATCGGCATTGGCAAGCGCGTGGTCTTCACTAATCTTGCCATTGCTGAATAATTTAAACAGTGATTGGTCAAACGTAATCATGCCGATATCATTGTTATCGGCCATGATGTCTTTCATTTCACCTAGTTTTTGTTTTTGAATAAGCTCTGACATATAGGGCGAGTTAATCATTATTTCTACCGCAGCCGCACGTTTTTGCGTAATGCCTGGCACTAAACGCTGCGAAACAATACCCACCAAATTAAGTGACAAGCCCAGCAACAAACCATGCTTAGCATCGGTTGGAAAAAACGAAATTACGCGTTCTAAAGCTTGATTGGCATTATTGGCATGCAAGGTTGCTAAGCATAAATGGCCAGTCTCTGCATAAGCTAATGCCTGTTTCATGCTATCCATATCGCGTACTTCGCCAATTAAAATCACATCAGGCGCTTGGCGCATGGCATTTTTTAACGCGTTATCAAAACTTAGCGTATCAATACCTACTTCGCGCTGGTCAACAATCGATTTTTTGTGTGCGTACACAAACTCAATGGGGTCTTCAATGGTAATTATGTGGCCAGTTTCGTTTTCGTTGCGGTAATCAATCATTGAAGCAAGCGATGTTGATTTTCCAGAGCCTGTGGCACCCACCATCAGTATCAGCCCACGTTTGCGCATGATTAACTCTTTTAAAATTGGTGGCAAACCCAGTTGCTCAAAAGAAGGAATATCAGTTTTAATGTGGCGAATCACCATGCCAACCTCACCACGCTGGCGAAAAACATTTACCCTAAAGCGACCAATACCTTTGCGCCCAATGGCAAAATTACATTCAAGAATGGACTCAAATTCTTTAATTTGATCCTCACTCATAATAGAGTAGGCTATTTCTTTCACCATGCCTGGCGTCATTAGCTGGCTATTAACTGGTAATGTTTCACCCTCAATATCAATGTGTATGGCCGCATTTGTACTAAAAAATAAATCAGAGCCACCTTTATCGGTCATAAACTTAAGCACTGGGGTGATATCAATGGCAGCCATATTTTTTCCTATTATTTTTTGCGGGTAATTACTTTTTAATGCTGAGTTTTTACTAATTTAATTAGTCACTCATTGTTAGCTTTTAACTGTACCACAAAGCTTAATTTTTTGCTTTTTGTCGCTAGTTTTCATCTTGTATTTCTGAGTTTGCCTGCCATATTAGCTGATAGTGTTGTTCTAGTTTTTTGGCGAAACTGGCTGGCTTAAATAGGGTAGATTTTTCAATTTGTCTAGTTAAAAGCTGTTTTATTTGTGCTAGTTTTGTTGGGCTGCCAGCTAATTCAAGCGCCTTGGCTTCGTATTCTGCTAAATTATTTGTAATTAATGCTGAACAATCGAGTTGTTGTAGCAAGCTAGCCGCAACGCGTGAGGCAAAACTATCGCCCATACAGGTTAGTAATGGTAGCCCCATCCAAAGCGCATCGCTAGCAGTGGTGTGGGCGTTATACGGCAAGGTATCTAAAAACAAGTCTGCATGAATATGACGGGCTAAGTGATCTGCAATTGCAACCCGCGGCGCAAATATAAGCCTAGTTTTGTCAACACCCATCTGCTCGGCTGCTGCTTTTAAATTTTCCTTAGCCCAGCGATTGCAATCTAATAGCCATAACACGCTGTTTGGTGTTGCTGATAAAATTCGCATCCATGCGGTAAATACCGTTGGTGTAATTTTAAAGCTTTGGTTAAAACAGCAAAATACAAAGTTGTTTTCTGGTAATTGGTTATCGGTTTTAGTGCTTATTTTGCCAATGGGTCGGGTGCTGTCGTTTGGTTGGTAACATGGCAGGGTAATGACTTGCTCGCTAAAGTCAGCCTCATTTGGCGCGATGGTTGCATCGGCAATAATATAATCAAACACGGGCGTAGTACTTATGGTTGCAGTGGCCTCAACTTTTGGTCCAATAGCTTCAGAGCCGCTAGTTGCAGAATCCGTAGTAATAGAACCCGTAATAATAACCCCCATAGTCCCTGGATAGCCCAACCAGTTAATGCTAATGGGCGCAGGTTTAAGCGCCACAATGCTGGTGCGGCTGGTTTGCGTGTA
>JANMNC010000158.1:0-6346 GCA_031373695.1 Methylotenera sp.
GCTATTAGTTACAAAGAAATACAACGGCGTAATGATGATGCTTTACAAATTTTAGGTGAATTACAAAAGCCATTATTAAGCTTTGATGAAAAATCGCTACTAATAAAAGCAGGGTTTGAGCGCGTACATAAAAGCCCAAACAAAGCTAATCAATACTATGCAGATAAATTGGCTAATGACACTTGCGCAACTATTGCCCATTTGCATGCAAGCACCAATGCACAACAAAATTCACATGCCAAAAACTGGTTGGGTGGTTACATAACGCAACTCACTGCTTTGCAAACAAAATAATTATTTTAAATGGTCATTTATACACAATAAAACACCTTAAGCAGGTGTTTTATTGTGGCTCTACATGAATAGTAATTGAAGCTTGGCTGAGGATATTAACCGCAATTAAATATTGATTTTGCTAAATGCTAATATTTTTTTGCTTATCATTTTTATTGCTGTGTGCACCCGCAATACCTTGCATGATTTGATCAATAACTTTTTGTTCGGCAGCGTCTAATTTGCCATCGCCATTGGCATCAATATGTTTAAACATATTGGTTGCGTTGTTTTTTTCGGTAGTCAAATACTCATCTAAGCTCACTACATTGTCTTTATTAGTATCGCTTTGTGTAACGCTAGTACCAGTAGCCATGCCATGGCAACTTTCTGCTTCATTGGCTTGAGCTACAGTAAAGTTAGTAGCTAAAAACGCCAGTAACACTGTTTGATTAATTTTCATTGCATTTTCCTTAATTAATTTTTAAATTTAACTCACTCTGTCTAGAGCAAAAAGTAAATATTAAGTTCTAGAAATTGTTGTCATGAAATTAAATTAATCAGGATGTGTGCCTAAATAATAGTGAAAATTATTTATTATGCGAGCGCATAATTCTGCCTTTTTCGCGCTCCCAATCGCGCTCTTTTTCAGTATCGCGTTTATCATGCTGTTTTTTGCCTTTGGCTAGGCCAATTTGTAACTTAATGCGACCTTTAGTAAAATGCATATCTAAGGGCACAATGGTATAACCTGCCCTATCTACTTTTTCTATTAGTTTGATAATTTCTTCGTTGTGCAACAACAGCTTACGTGTGCGTATAGCATCTGGGCGCACATGGGTAGAAGCAGCACCAAGTGGCGTAACATGGCAGCCAATTAGGTAAATTTCACCACGCTGAATAATCACATAAGCCTCTTTAAGGTTGATGCGATTATCGCGAATGGCTTTAACCTCCCAGCCTTCTAGTACGATTCCAGCTTCGAATTTGTCTTCAATAAAGTAATCGAAAAAAGCTTTTTTGTTTTGGGCGATGCTCATGTTGCTGATATTGGCTGTTTATGACTTAAAATAGTATTTTACGCTAGTATTGATGTGGATAATAAATCTTAAAGTATGAATGTTGTTGAAAAAACCGTGTTAGTCATGCACTCGGCAGAGCAGATGTATGCTTTGGTAGACGCCGTGGAAGATTATCCCAAGTTTTTACCTTGGTGCGGTGGTGTAAACTTGCTAGAGCGCACAGAAAGTAGTACAAGCGCCACTTTGCACATTAATTACCATGGCTTAAAGCAACATTTTACAACGCAAAATCACAAAACATTTCCACACAGCATGATCATACAATTACAGGATGGCCCATTTAAACAGTTAGATGGCAGTTGGCGCTTTATTGCATTAAGGGCAGATGCTTGCAAAATTGAGTTTTCTCTTAATTACGAGTTTGCAAACAGCTTTTTAGAAAAAATTATAGCGCCAGTTTTTAGTCATATTGCCAATACCTTTGTGGATGGTTTTGTGGCACGCGCAGACAAAGTATACGTGCTTAATAATGAGATTTTATAAATATGGATAACGAAACAATCACTGTAGAAGTTGCATATGCGCTGCCTAACAAACAACTGATTATACCTGTGCAGGTACCGCTACAAGCCAATATAGAAGAGGCTCTTCAGGCATCGGGTATTTTAGCTAAATTTCCAGAAATTGATTTATCTATTAATAAAATTGGGGTGTTTGGCAAGTTAAGCAAGCTAGATGCGCCCCTGCGCCATTTAGATAGAATTGAGATCTACCGCCCACTCATTGCAGACCCAAAAGAAGTGCGAAAGCAGCGTGCCGCAGATGGAAAAGTGATGAAAAAAGGCGGTGGAGATGCACCGCCTGAAGAATAAATCAGCTCACTATTTAAGCTTATTTATAAGGCTATAAATCATAAAAGCTTTTATTTAAACCACTAAATTAATTACAGTATTCAGAAACCTCAGCGCTTGCTTTATCTGCACCACGTTTCAAACCAGCGTCATCTAAATACTCACGCTCACCTTTGTCGTTCATTTTATAAACCCTGCCACCTTGCGCGTAAGATGCAAGGTTAGCTTTTGCTGCTTTGCAATTTTCTGCTTTTAATTTGGCTTGCGATTCTTTTTCTTGTTTATTGTTTTTTTCAGCCTCAGCTGTGCGTCTACGTTGTTCTGCTGCCGTATCTTCAGGGTTTTGTGTTACTGGCGCACCTTCGGGAAGCCCCTCTTTAGTTGCAACTGGCACTGGCGCTTGCTGCCCACCAACAATAGATAAGGGTTCTTTACCAGTGGGCTTGGCTGATTTTTTGCCACTAATAGCCTCTAATTTAGTGTTAGAAGGCGGCGGCGTATCAGAATACCTAATGTTGCCTTCTTTATCTTTCCATTTGTAAATTTCGGCATGCGCAACGCTAGCCACAACAAAAGAAGCCATCAAAACCATCATTAAATGTATAGATTTCATTAAAATTCCTATCTTTATTATTACTGCTTATTTAAGCACAGGCTATGACAAATAACGTTACTGGTTAATTTTAGTTTACGTAATTATAGTTAATTTAGCTATTAGTGGATGATTTTTAACACAATTGATGGTTCAACTTTTAATAAGTGTTGCAAATCGGTATAATCTCGTTTTGGAGATAAGGAATACTCATGCGTTTGCTGCAACAAGCTCTTACTTTTGATGATGTTTTATTAGTTCCCGCGCACTCAATAGTTATGCCGCGCGAAGTTAATCTAGGTACGCAACTCACCCGCAACATTAAATTGAATATTCCGCTGGTTTCTGCCGCGATGGATACAGTAACCGAAGCGCCATTAGCCATTGCACTGGCACAAGAAGGTGGCCTTGGCATTATTCATAAAAACATGACTCCAGCTGAGCAAGCGGCGCATGTTTCGCGCGTTAAACGTTTTGAATCTGGCGTCGTTAACGACCCCGTAACCATTGCACCACACATGACTGTGCGTGATGTGTTGGCACTAACGCTTAAGCACAAAATTTCTGGCTTACCTGTGGTAGATGGCAATAAAATTGTTGG
The DNA here is from genome assembly GCA_031373695.1 of Methylotenera sp. Classification (GTDB taxonomy): domain Bacteria; phylum Pseudomonadota; class Gammaproteobacteria; order Burkholderiales; family Methylophilaceae; genus Methylotenera_A. The sequence continues at coordinate 3,340 of JANMNC010000158.1, forward strand.
CATTGTCACCAATCGTGATTTGCGTTTTGAAACTAATCTAGATCAATCTATTAGTAACATTATGACGCCGCGTAATCGCTTAATTACCGTGCGCGAAGGCGCAACCCGTGATGAAGCGATTCATTTGCTACACCAACACAGACTAGAGCGCGTATTGGTGATTGATGAACACGATACGCTTAAAGGCCTCATTACCGTTAAAGATATTCAAAAATCGCACGACCACCCATTTGCTTGTAAAGACAGCAAAGGTCGCTTACGTGTAGGTGCAGCTGTTGGCGTTGGTGCCGATACAGAAGAGCGCGTTGCCGCACTAGCCAATGCAGGTGTAGACGTAATTGTGGTTGATACTGCGCATGGTCATTCACAAGGTGTTTTGGACCGCGTGAATTGGGTTAAGAAAAACTATCCAAAAATAGAAGTAATTGGTGGCAATATTGCCACCGCTGATGCCGCCAAAGCACTCGTTGATGCAGGTGCAGATGGTGTAAAAGTAGGTATCGGCCCAGGTTCTATTTGTACAACGCGTATTGTTGCCGGTGTTGGTGTGCCGCAAATTTCAGCCATTAGCAATGTTGAGCTTGCCTTGCGTGGCACAGGCGTACCGTTTATTGCTGATGGCGGCATTCGTTTTTCTGGCGATATTTCTAAAGCCATTGCAGCAGGTGCGCACTCTGTCATGCTAGGCGGCATGTTTGCAGGCACTGAAGAGGCGCCTGGTGAAATTGAGCTATTTCAAGGCCGTTCGTACAAATCATACCGCGGCATGGGCAGTATTGGTGCCATGCAAAAAGGCTCTAGCGACCGTTATTTTCAAGACAATAACGGCAATGCCGATAAACTGGTACCAGAAGGCATTGAAGGCCGCGTGCCTTACAAAGGCAGTGTACTGGCGGTTATTCACCAGTTAATGGGCGGCTTACGTGCATCTATGGGTTATGTAGGCGCAGCTGATATTACGCAAATGCGTGAAAAAGCAGAGTTTGTGCAAATTACCAGTGCTGGCATGCGCGAAAGCCATGTACATGATGTGCAGATTACTAAAGAAGCCCCTAATTATCGTATTGATTAACTGATTAAAACTCAATTCTAGCCACAGAGAATACAGAGTCCACAGAGAAATTAAACCCTCTGACTCTGTGTTCTCTGTGGACTCTGTGGCTAAAAAAATGACTCACTCAAAAATCCTCATCCTCGATTTCGGCTCTCAAGTCACTCAGCTAATCGCACGTCGTGTGCGCGAAGCGCATGTTTACTGTGAAATTCATCCGTGTGATGTTTCAGATGAGTTTGTGCGCAACTTTAAAGCAGATGGCATTATTTTATCGGGCAGTCATGCCAGTGTTTACGAGGCAGAAACCGATAAAGCACCACAAGCCACATTTGAATTGGGCGTGCCTGTTTTGGGCATTTGCTACGGCATGCAAACCATGGCGCAACAGTTGGGTGGGCGCGTAGAAGCAGGTAGTAAACGTGAATTTGGTTATGCAGAAATTCGTGCACGCGGCCATTCTGCTTTGTTTAAAGATATTCAAGACCGTACTAATGCAGATGGTCACGGCTTAATAGACGTATGGATGAGCCATGGCGATAAAGTGACTGAGCTGCCACCAAGCTTTAAAATTATTGCCAGCAACGACACCACGCCAATAGCTGCCTTTGCAGATGAAACACGCCAGTTTTATGGCGTGCAATTTCACCCAGAAGTCACTCATACCAAGCTTGGCCAAGCCATGCTTGAGCGTTTTGTATTAGATATTTGCAAAGCAAAACCTGATTGGGTTATGGGTGATTACATCACCGAAGCGGTCGCCAAAATCAAAGCCCAAGTGGGCGATGAAGAAGTGATTTTAGGTTTATCTGGCGGCGTTGATTCTAGCGTTGCGGCCGCCTTAATCCACCGCGCTATTGGCGAGCAGCTTACCTGCGTGTTTGTAGACCACGGCTTATTGCGCTTAAACGAAGGCGATATGGTGATGGATATGTTTGCAGGCCGCTTGCATGTGAATGTGATTCGCGTGGATGCGACTGCACAATTTATGGGGCACCTGAATGGTGTCAGCGAACCAGAAGCCAAGCGCAAAATTATTGGTCGTGAATTTGTTGAAGTGTTTAAGGCCGAAGCGGCCAAATTAAAGGCTGGCACAGGCGGTCATAAAGGCGCCAAGTGGCTAGCACAAGGCACTATTTACCCTGATGTAATTGAATCTGGCGGCGCTAAAAGTAAAAAAGCGGTCACCATTAAAAGCCACCACAACGTGGGCGGCTTGCCAGAAAAGTTAGGCCTAAAATTACTCGAACCATTGCGCGATTTATTTAAAGATGAAGTGCGTGAATTAGGAGTGGCACTTGGCCTGCCGCCTGATATGGTGTATCGCCACCCTTTTCCAGGGCCAGGCCTAGGTGTGCGTATATTAGGTGAAGTTAAAACAGAATTTGCCGATTTATTGCGTCGCGCAGACGCCATTTTTATTGAAGAATTGCGCAACACTCTATGCGAAAAAACTGGCAAAAGTTGGTATGCACTAACCAGCCAAGCATTTGCAGTATTTTTACCAGTTAAATCGGTTGGTGTAATGGGCGATGGCCGCACTTATGATTACGTGGTGGCCTTACGTGCGGTAGTCACCAGCGACTTTATGACGGCGCATTGGGCAGAGCTACCTTATGATTTACTAGGCAGAGTATCAAACAGAATAATTAACGAAGTGCGTGGCATTAATCGCGTGGTATATGACATTTCAGGTAAACCACCTGCGACGATTGAGTGGGAATAGTCGTTAATACGCAATGAGCCGCGGCTTTGTTAAAGAGGATGATTTAGAGCACGCAGGAACAGATTTACCCGAAAGACCAATAAGTGGGCAGGCCAATTATGTTACGTCTGCTGGGTTTAAGCAGCTTGAGGCGCTTGCAAGCAGCCTTTCAGCGGAGCGCGCAAATTTAATCAGCCATAAAGATGATGCTATAGCAAAACAAAAATTAGCCATGATAGACCGTGATTTGC
>JANMNC010000191.1:0-9410 GCA_031373695.1 Methylotenera sp.
TGATGTACGTTTTCTATCGTGTCGTACCTAACCAACAGCACACTGTTATGCATTTTTTTCATAAAATGTGTTTTTTGTTTATTGAAAATTTTCATGACACTTACCCCTTTAACTTTTTGGTTTGCTAATCATCGTAATCGGCCATTGCATCAAATATGTTTTGCACATTAGAGAGCTGCCTTTCTGCTCTTTCTTTTTTTATTTTATGCAAATTGTGCGTATTGCCATCTGGCTGTTGGTGCTTAGTATTTAAAACAGCTAAAGAATCATCACCTAACTTAATGCGTTGTCTTTTACCTTTTAGCTCTGGCCAGTTACCGTTGTTTCTGTCTTGGTGCATGTTTATCCTTTCAAAAACTTAAGGTAAAAAATCAAAGTATCAACTTCAGTTAGTGGTTAATTTATTACTACCGTTTTGCATTATCTGAAAATGGCTTGGTGTCATAAAAATGACCGTCAATATTAATTTGGCTATCTTGCCAATCAGCAAGCTGATGTTCTGCCTCATCTTTGCCAATGCCGTACATCACCTGAATTTTTCCAACCAAATGATCGCGCTCGCCAGCTATTGCCTCTAATTGATCGTCAGTCAACTTACCCCATTGCTGTTTAATATTAATTTTAAGCTCATGCCAATTACCTTCTATCTGATTCCAGTTCATTGGTTATCCTTTCATTATTTAATGCGCTGCAATAGTTTTTAAACTGTTTTAGTTAACAATTACTTCATAGTTACAATAAATTTTTTTGCAAAAAGCGTCAGTTCGGTAACGCACATAAGCACTATTTGTACTAAAAATTAAATTAGTATCTATAAGTGTGCTAACGCACCGATATTGATTAGCCATTGAGCTAGCTTATGGTTTTAGATACAGCGTCACTCTCCGACATTAGTCAAGTTAAGCAGCCTACTTTTTGTCGCCTTTTGCCTTAAGAATAAATAAAGGAACTATGACGTGCCAACTAATCAAGCTATTTTTGGTAGCAACCGATTATTAAATTTACTCACAGTTAATGGTCGCAACAGTTTTATTGAAAAATGCGATTTAGTCAGTTTGACTTTAGGCGAAGTATTGGGAAACACCGGTGACAGCATCCGTTATGTTTTTTTTCCCGTGTCTGGCATTATTTCGTGGGAGAAGCAAATTACTGGCAGCCCATATTTGGTCGTTATGCTTATTGGTAACGAGGGCATGCTTTGTATTAGCTTAATGTTAGGTATTGATGTAACGCCATGTCGTGCGGTGGTGCAAAAAGCGGGGCTGGCATTGCGCATACCAGCAGATATTTTTAATCAGCAAATTGCACAAAACTCTGCGCTTAATTTAATATTAAAACACTATACATTTGTAGCCTACAGCCAAGTTTTGCAGTCGGCCGCCTGTAATCTTTTTCACTTGTTAGAATGCCGATTAGCGCGAATGTTGCTGATGTTTCAAGATAGAGCGCACTCTGACGAGCTGCATGTTACGCAAGAGCTATTAGCGCAAATGCTGGGTGTACGTAGAGTAGGTGTAACTAAGGCAGCAGGCGCGCTGCAACGTAAAAATTTGATTAGCTACAGCCGTGGCAATGTTGTAATTCACGATAAACAAGGCTTAAAATCTGCATCGTGTGTTTGCTACCAAACCGATAAAACAAATTACGAAAACATCTTGCAGCATCAAGCCGCTTTAAAGATAGATGCTGCGCCTATGCAATTACCAAATTAGTTAAGCGCTTTCGTGGCTAACAATATGCATAACTGTTGCAATAACTGCGATTAGCAGCAAAAGGTGGATAAAGCCGCCTAGTGTGACTGAAAAAACTAAACCCACCAGCCAAAGAAAAATTGAAATAATTGCAATTGATTCAAACATTTTGCCTTAATCCATTTTTAAAATGACTGATGCGTTTTTTAATAAACTACTAAACCTAAATAGATTTTTTTGGCTTATTAGTTGGCTTTAAGACGCATATCATTTTTAACTGAGGTTACGCCTTTAACTTCACGTGCAACTTGTGCTGCTTTTGCAATGTCGGCTTCAGAATTAACAAAACCACTTAACTGCACAACACCTTTAAAAGTTTCAACATTAATTTCGGCCGATTTTAAAGTTTCTTCATTAATAATGGCTGCTTTTACTTTGGTGGTAATAACAGTGTCATCAATATACTCACCAGTGCCAGATTTAGTAGCAGTAGACGCGCAGCCCAACATAGTTGCAAAAGCAAAAGCTAACAGTAAAGCAGAAATAATTTTAAATTGTTTCATTTTTTAATCTCCATATAAATTCAAATAAATTGCAGGTTGTCATTCATTGGTTATAAATGCTTACCTCGTAACGATTGATAACCGTACCCGCGAATAATCTGCTATTTTTTAAAATAGCTCTGTGCGCTGGCGTACTTAACTATTATTTTTATAGGTATACCATTTTGGCAAAAGTCATACTAATTTTTAGGTTCATAAAATGCATATCGCCAGTACAAGAATTGTTATTAAAAACAAAATTGTTATTAAAAATAAAGGCTTTATGCATATCGTCAAATTTATTTCAGCGCTAAGTTTTGCGGCACTCTCTGCTTGTTCATCAATACCTATTATGGTGCCAGACATGGCCATGCAATCGCCAAAACCAGTCAGCTTAGAAAATGCAAACGGCCCTTTAACGACACAACAAAGCAAAAAAATTCTAGCTAGGATTAAAAAAGATGGTGCTGAAACCAATATTTTCGACAAGCATTTAGCCTTAATAGCCGAAGTGGTTGGCAGCCCATTAATGGTTGGCAATAAAGTGGATTTGTTGGTAGATGGCCCTAGTACTTATGCTGCCATGTTAAGTGCAATTGAAAACGCTAAAGACCATATTAATATGGAAACTTATATTTTTGAAGACGATGAAGTAGGCCGACAATTTGCCGCAGTTTTAATGGCTAAACAGCGCATTGGTGTGCAAGTTAATTTAATTTACGACAGTGTTGGCTCATTTGATACGCCAAAAGAGTTTTTTACTGTAATGAGAGAAAGTGGTATCAATGTACTGGAATTTAACCCTATTAACCCTTTAGAAGCACGTAAAGATTGGGATGTTAATCAGCGCGACCACCGTAAGTTATTAATAGTAGACGGTAAAGTTGCTTTTGTAGGGGGCATTAATATTAGCAGTGTTTATTCTAGTGGCTCTTTTGGGCGCTCATCTAAAACTTCAAAAGTTAATAATCAAGGTATTCCCTGGCGTGATACGCACTTAAAGTTAGCAGGCCCCGTAATTGCTGAGTTTCAAAAAATGTTTGTGGCGACATGGGCTCAACAAAAAGGCGATGCTTTGGCCTTAAAAGAATACTTTCCTGTGTTACTTAATCAAGGCAATGAAGTGGTAAGAGCGATTGGCAGCTCTCCAGAAGAACCCTACAGCCAAATTTATGCAACTTTACTATCGGCTATCAATAGCGCCGAAACGCAAGTTTTTTTAACCAACGCCTACTTTGTGCCAGATCCACAACTTTTAGCAGCACTTAAAGAAGCAGTTGTGCGCGGTGTAGAGGTTAAGTTGCTGTTGCCACAAAAAACTGATTCTAACTTGGTATTTTATGCATCACGTTCTTATTATGATGAGCTACTTAGCGCTAATGTAAAAATATATGAGCATCAAGTGGCCTTACTACACGCCAAAACAGCGCTCATTGATGGGGTGTGGTCAACGATAGGCTCCACCAATTTAGATTGGCGCAGCTTTGTAAATAACCAAGAAATTAACGCAGTAATGCTGGGCCAAGATTTTGGCACACAAATGCAATTACTGTTTGAAAAAGATTTAGCGTCCTCTAAACAAATCACGCTTGAACAGTGGAGACAGCGCCCTATTAGCGCTCGTGTTAAAGAAAAAGCCGCTCGACTATGGGCGCGCTTGCTTTAATTGATTGCCATTTAATTAATTTTTTTACATTTTAAGTAATACATAAAACTAAGCCTATTTTTGATTGGAAATAAAACATGATGTGTTTAAGCAAAATTATAACAATGCCTTTAAAGTTACACTTAATAATTGGCCTTATGCTGGCAATGGCTGTTACTAGTGCAAACAGCTTAGCTATTGCTAGTGAGCAATCAAGCGATAACTTTGTAATTGCATTACTTGGGCAGCATAAACTGTTAAATAAAGCATTAGCAGATAATCAATTTAGGCGCCCTTTGGTGCTTAACTCTACAGAATCACCAGATCAGTTAAAAGGTGAAATATACGCGGTGCTTGATTACCCATTTGCTACAGTTAACGGGGCGTTAAACAACCCAGCACATTGGTGCAACGCGCTAATTTTGCATATTAATGTCAAATATTGTCGCGCTATTAGCGATAAAGCAGGCACCGTACTTGATATAAATCTTGGTAAAAAATACGATCAGCCCTTAGTAGAAACGTATAAAACCACTTTTAAATATAGCGAAGTTACATCGGCTGCAAATTATTTTTCGATAGAACTAAAAGCTGCAGATGGGCCTTTAGGCACGCATGACTATCGTATATGGGTTGAGGCTACACCACTTAAAAATGGACAAACTTTTTTACACTTTACTTATGCTTATTCATTTGGTTTAACAGGCCGCTTGGCTATGAAAGGCTATTTAGCAACTATTGGCAAAGATAAAGTGGGCTTTACAATTGATGGCAAACAGTCGAATACACAGCCAAATTATATTCAAGGCGTGCGTGGCGTGGTAGAGCGCAACACCATGCGCTATTACTTGGCAATTGATGCTTATCTTGCCACCTTAAAAACCCCACCAGAAAACCAGCTTGAAAAAAGCTTGCAAGTTTGGTTTGATAATACCGAGCAATTTTCTGAACAATTGCATGAAGTAGAACGTGCCGAATACTTTGAGATGAAACGAAAAGAGATTCAGCGTCAAAACAGCTTATAGTACTTACGCACAAATTCACTCATAGCGCGCTTAAGTACAAACATATAGGCTTTTAATAGAATGGTTTAAATAATTTATGTAAATGTCATTTTTAAGTTTTCACTATCATGACCTATACAAAAAAGCCTAGCCATTAACTGGCTAGGCTTTTATTTGGCAATAAACGCGTAGTTTAATTACATTACTTGGCTTTGACGACGTCTGGCACCAAAACCAACCAAGCCTAAACCAGCTAAAAATAATGCATAAGTTTCAGGTTCTGGTACTTGCGCAATGCTATACAAGGTTGTGGTGTTAGAAGACTCGTTAGCAATTGCAAGATACGATTGGCCATTGATTTCAAATGCTTCTAGGCCTTCTGGAGCTAAATCGCCATCGGTTACAATCATATCTAAAAAGCTAGCGCTACCTGGGTTGGTAATATCGTACAAAGCCACTGCACTTTTAAGCGTTCTTTCTAGGCCAATAGCTGCAATGGTGCGGCCGCCAACCGTAAATAATTCAACACCTTCTGGCTCAACCCCTTTATCACGACTTCTAGCATCGTCATAAATACCTAATTCAGCTGCTTTTTTATCTAAAAAATCTCCGCTATCAAACACAATATTGCCATCTGCATCGCGAATTGAAAAAGAGCGTGCGCCTGCGGCAAATAGGCTACCAGGCGAAGAATCTGTATTAGAAACACGTAGCGCTGCTAAATCACCCGTTGCGCCCAAACCAGATGCAGCAACACCTGCAACAGATCGGTCACCGTCATCTTCACGAAAATCGCCTTCATTTGCCATAACCAAATAAGTATTACCGCCTGATTCATAGGCAGCAATACCATCTGGCATATACAAACCTTTTACGTTTGCCGAGCTAAAACTAATGATGCTGTTGTTATTGGTATCAATTGTATTACCTGGCAAACTAAAATCTTTAACGCCCAAACCCACCACTTTTTCGAACGTGTTGGTATTTAAATCTAGCACGCCAACTGCATTTGCCTCTTGCAAGGTGACATAGGCTTTAGTGCCACTTGCGTTTACTGTTATGTATTCTGGCTCAAAATTCATACCTGTATTAGTACGTATATTGCTACCAGTTTGTGTAACGCCCACAAAACCTGGTGTGGCACTAACAGTGCGAGTAGTCATATCGATAATACTGACACTACCAACTGGGTCTACCGCTGCTGGGTTGTAAGTTCTGGGTATTGTGGTACCAATTCTAGTGCCATATGTAGAAGGTGTGCCTTCATTTGCAACCAGCAATCTAGAGCCATCTGGCGTAAATGTAATCATATCTGGCAACGCACCAACTGTAATAGAGTTGATACCACTCACCAATGTGCGCGAGCTAGTGTCGTACAGCTTTACAACGCCTGGGTTAGTTTTTATTGAGGCTTCAATGGCAAACGCTGCAACGCCGTTTTTAATGGCCACACTGTTGATAGAACCAAAACCAGTTGTATCTATATGCTGAACTAATGAACCGTTTGTTGCATTTAACACGTCAACACCTACTATGCCAGCCACCCAAATTGTATTGGTAATGCTGTCATAAGCCGATATTTCAGCCGTTTGGCCACCACTATTAGCTGGTGAGTGAGTGTAACTCCATTGTTTAGTGATACTAGCTATTGGGCCAGCCGCAGAAGAAATTAATGGCGTAAACAAGGCTGCCACCACTACACTAATCATTACATTTTTCATTTGCTCATCCATTTAAGTTAATTAAATCAATTTATGCTGATTTACATACAAATAGATTACGCATTAATCATTTCAAATAAATGAATTCATATAGTCCGTTTTGCAAATTAACTTTAACCAAACTCAATAGTTAACAGGCTTATATGTATAAAATAATTAGCCATTATTTAGCGGTATTGTAATGCCCAAGGCATGCCTTAATTAAAATTATAAATACCGATAAATTGCCTTTAAAGCTGCTAATTTTAGTGGGCACTTCACCTAATGGATAACGGCGAATAGTTGCAATTTCTTGGCACCGATAACCCAACTTGGGCACAATATAAGACAAATAGACCAGCAACTCATAAGTCATAAATACATGACGAAATGGTGCAACTTTAGAATCTAGCAACATCTTGCGGCTATATGCACGAAAGCCTTGTGTGGTGTCTGTCCAAGCGAAACCAGAAAACAATCGCAGCAGAGGCGCGTGTATAAAGCGAATAGCAACATCGCGTATGGCAGGTGTATTTTCTGCCACACCACCAGGTAAAAAGCGTGAGGCCTGCACAAAATCAACACCTTGCTTAAGCGCTTGTATAAAGCGCGGTATGGCTTCTGGGTCGTCTTTGTCGTTGCCATCTATGGTTACAATACCTTCGTAACCTTGATCTAACGCAAACGCATAAGCACAACGTAACTGCGCGCTTAATTTACCTGCGGCGGTTTTAACCAGCAAACCACGCACGCCTTGTTGTTGTAAAAACGCAATATTTAGCGAGCCATCTTTGCTACCGCCATCAATAACAATAATATCGGCAATGTTTTGAATATTGAGCGCAGCCATCCTAGCGATTAGGTTTTTTATACGCTCGCCCTCGTTAATCACTGGAATCACTACGCAATAAGCATGTTGCGTGCCCTGCCAAAGCGGCCTGTCAAAACTCGGTATTTGCCAATTATGGCGCATTGAAAAATCATTATTTGTTGTCATTAATACCTACTTAAAAATTAAAATTTAGTTTACGCGATAAGTAATTAGCACAACACCGATAACAACCAGCGCAATACCTGCTAGTGTTGTCATAGGGAAGGATTCGCGAAAAATGAGTGCTGAAGACACCGCTACTGCCGCTACAGCACCTGCAGTGAGTATAGGATGAGCGACATTTAACGGCAGGCGCGCTAAAGCGGCCGCATAGAGTAAAAATGCCGCACCATATAGCGCTAAACCAAGCCAAAATGGCCAGTTACTCAATACACTAAGCGGTGATGTCGTTAGTTCGGCCAATGATGGGAATTTTCTAGGTGGCATCATGGCCATTTTAATCAATACACTAGCAGACGCATTAGAGGTAATACCCAATATTAAAATAATCCATTTCATGCGGCATCCCTTATTGGGTTATTTCTGTAGTGCAAAATAGCCACTTTTAGCGCCCGCTCTATGGACTTTATAGGTGCCTCATTTTTGGTGGCGACCATTTCAATGCTAACTAAATGGTTGGGTAAATATTGCGATAATGCAAAAAATGCAGCAGCATGGTTGGTAGCACCGTCACCCAAAGGCAATAAATCTGGCTCGCTAGCGTGCACGTGGCCAATTAAGTTGGCGCTATCTTGCAGCACAATTTCAGCTTGCTCGTTGTTCATCGTGATTGCGCCTGTGTCTAGCTGCATAAAAATAGCTGGATGATCTATTTGGCGCACCATAGCCGCAGTTTCTGCGCTGGTTGTCATAAAGTTTGCACCATAATGTGTTGGGTTAGGCTCTAGGCAAATCATCACATCGTGGCTAAGTGCAATATCTCCCAAACGCCGAAAGAAATTAGTGGCAATGGTTAGCGTTTCTGCATCGGTTAAGCCACTGCGATCTCTATTTTTGGGTGAGCCGAACACAATACGCTTAGCACCTAAGCCACCAGCAATGCGGCATATTGCGCCTAAATGCTGCAACAGCTCATGTTGCACCAAATCATTGCCAAATACATTTAAGCCTGTGGTACCAAACAACAGCGCTTGCATACCAGTAATCTCAATGCCGCGCGTAGCCCACCAATCTTTAACACGCTGAATATCACCATCACTGGCTAAGGCAGGCACTGGAAAGTACTTGCTAGGCGCAATATCAATTGCATCGACCTGATACTTTTTTAGCAAGCTAGCTACGGCTTCATCTTCAGCAATATCCCAGGCGATATTCGAAATGGCTAGCCTCATTTTTTTATCTCCGACACTAAAGTGATCGGCTCAGATTGCCCATAAGCTCGTATGGCTTGAATAGTGTCGCGGACACTGTATTGATAATAACCAGTAGTGCCAAAAATACCAGCATGGCATGTACGTAAATCGTAAGTAGCGACGGGGTTAACTAATGCTTGAGTAAATGGCTTGCCTAAACCTTTAAGTGAAACATCCGCCACACTAATTGGCGCTGCGGTTAAGTGCACCAACTTTAAACCAGCATTTAGTGCTGTTTGAATGTCATACCACAGATTAACCATCGGATAGAACTGAAAAATACCGCGGCTATCGATGGCATGCAAATTATTATGATTTAAGAAATCAAAAATCACATTTTTGCGCAAGCCAGATCCAATTAAGCCTGGCAAACGCACAATTAAGTGCTGCGAAAAATGCTGCGACACAAACTTCTCTAAATAGCGCCTGTGCAATCCATAAGCATTCAACCCATCTTCATCTACCACGCTATTTTCATCCACAGTAATCGCAATTTTAAACACGTCAACCGTACTAATTAATATAAATGTTTTGCAGCGTATGGTTTTTAGATGTGCGATTAAAGCTTCAATTTTAGCTAAATC
>JANMNC010000023.1:0-8617 GCA_031373695.1 Methylotenera sp.
AAAAATACGTTCTGCCGCTGGATTAAATTCAATTAAAGCGCCTTTATTATCAATTGTCATAATGCCATCTAAAGCACCATCTATTACCGCACGCAGTTTTTTCTCGTTGCTGCGTAACGCGTTTACAGCTAAGCGCCGCTCAGATTGCATCACGGCTATTTGCAGCATGATAATCACTAAGGTCAACATCAGTGTCCATAACCCTGCTAGGCCTTCATTTTTATCTGCATGGTGAAAATAGCCATAACCATGAGCGGTAAGCCATACTGCAATAGTAGATAAACTAATCACCACCACCGAGCCGCCTACCAAGCCATAATTAACAGTTGCCCATATTAAAAATGGCAACATTAAGAATATTGACAACATAAACTGTTGATTAATGCTGGGTACCCATGTCGTTATCACTAGCATGCATAAGATAAATAGCACTAACCATGCTATTAATTGATAAACTTGTATGCGTTTAAAGTGCAGCTTGTTTCGGCTAATGTTAAGCAGTAAAGGCAATGCAAGCATTACACCTATGCTATCGCTAACCCACCAAGTGACGGCTATTTTTGCAAGATTTTCATACAGGGCTAAATGACTTAAATACAAGCTTAAAACCCCTGTACCTGCCGAAATTAACATGCCAAGCAAAGCACTGCTAAATAATAATGCAATATCTTTTTGTTTGATTAACTGATGATTAAACTGTAATTTAGTTAATAAATAAGCCGTAGCCATTGGGGCTAACGTATTGCCGCAAGCAATTGCCGAAGTAGTAAAGAAAGGTAAGCCTTGTACGAAAAACTCAGCTACAAAAGCGGCAATAAAAATTGCGGGCAAACTAATGTAACCCCAGCGCATAATTGCGGCAACCGCAATACCAGTGGGCAGCCAAATTAAGGTAACAACAGACTCTTTATACGGCACCATTAGGCCGAGTTTTGCCGTAAGCAAATAAGCCAGTGTGACTACTATGAATTTAACCAATAAGCTGGGCTTATAGTTAATTAGCTTGTTGCGTAAAGCGCGAAATTTAGATGTAATCTGCATACCAATTTTCGGCTGCACTGAATCATCAGCAGGTTTTACATCATCAGTGGTTTCTGGGTCTTTCATACAGCATGCCACTCACTTTACTTAACGTTAATATCAAGTCCAGCCTGTACTAGCTCGGCCGCACGTAACACGGCTTTGGCTTTGTTTTGTGTTTCATCCCACTCAGATTGCGGAATTGAATCTGCCACTATGCCCGCCCCTGCTTGTACGTAGAGCTTATTAGCTTTAATAATACCCGTTCTAATAGCAATTGCTACATCCATATCGCCATTAAAGCCTAAATAACCCACTGCACCTGCGTAAATACCACGTTTGCTAGGTTCTAGCTCGTTAATAATTTCCATCGCACGTACTTTTGGTGCGCCAGACACAGTGCCTGCAGGAAAGGTCGCTTTTAATACATCAATAGCATCTAAGCCAGGCTTGAGCTTGCCTTCTACATTACTAACAATATGCATTACATGCGAGTAACGCTCTATCATCATATTGTCTGTGACTTTAACGGTGCCGGTTTGTGCCACACGGCCCACATCGTTGCGGCCTAAATCCATCAATTGCACATGTTCTGCACGCTCTTTGGGGTCGGCTAACAGCTCGTCGGCCAAGGCCAAATCTGCCTCGCGCGTTTGGCCGCGTGGCCGCGTTCCAGCAATTGGGCGTGAGGTCACAACACCATCTTCTAAACGCACTAAAATCTCAGGTGAAGCGCCCACCACATGATGATCGCCCATATCGTAATAAAACATATAAGGAGAAGGGTTTAGGCTACGCAGTGCGCGGTATAACGACAATGGCGGGCAGTCAAAATCTTGAGAAATGCGTTGGCTTAACACCACTTGCATGATGTCACCATCTAAAATATATGACTGCGCTTTTTTAACGGCCACCTTGAAATTTTCTTCGCCAAATTCAGATTGTGCTTGCGATTTTTGGCTGGCAGTTGCTGTGGGAATCGCCACCGTTTTGCGCAACATTTGCACCAACTCATTCAGGCGTGAAAGCGCTTTTTCATAAGCATTTGCATCAGCGGGGTTTGCGTAAACAATAAAGTAAAGTTTGCCGCTTAAATTATCTACCACGGCTATTTCTTCTGACACCATTAATAAAACATCTGGCACACCCAAGGCATCTGGTTTGCTGGTATTGGCAAGGCGTTTTTCAATATAACGGATCGTTTCATAGCCAAAATAGCCAGCCAAACCGCCTGTAAAGCGCGGCAAACCCTCATAAGGCGTTAAATTAGAAGGTGGTGTTTTAAAACGGGCCTGAAAAGTTTTTACAAAGTCTAGCGGGTTAGTATTTTCGTAGGTTTCAATTGCTTGATTATTTTCAAGCACTTGCACGGTAAAGCCATGCGCAACAATGCGCGTTTTTGCAGGCAAACCAATAATAGAATAACGCCCAAAACGCTCGCCACCTTGCACGCTTTCTAGCAAATAAGAAAACGGTTGATTGGCTAATTTTAGGTAAAGCGAAAGTGGCGTATCGAGATCTGCAAACGTCTCTAACACTAGCGGAATGCGATTATAGCCTTGGCTGGCAAGTGCATTAAATTCGGTTTGGTTAATGGTGGTAAACATAAATATTTCCTAATAATTTTCTTAAATTATGGCCATTTTTTGGCCTTTAATATTTGTTTGCGCTGGTCTTAATAATAAGCGCAAGCAGGCTTTAGCCTCGCCAAAAGGCACGCCAACTTAGAAAATTTTTATTTAAGGTGTTCATATTTATGTTTGTACTGGTATTAAAAACTATTTAGTTTAATAAAGCGGCTAATTGCGTTAAATCTTCAATGCTCGCATCCACTTCGCTTACATCCATTGAATTGCCATGATTATAACCATAAGGCACCGTTACAATGTAGCAACCTGCCGCTTTTGCTGCCGCAATATCAGTTGCCGAATCGCCTACTAGTAGCGCTTGCGTTACGGGCACATTCAATTTTGCACAAATATGTAGCAGTTGCATAGGGTCTGGCTTCTTTTTTGCCAAGGTATCACCAGAAACCACCATCTCAAAAAAATCAGCCACGCCAGTCTTTTTAAGTAAAGGCAGCGTAAAAGCCTCAGGCTTATTGGTTACGCAAGCAAGCCTGTAACCCTTATTATATAAGCCTTGTAGGCCATCCATTACGCCATCAAACGGCTTACTTTCTGTTACATTATTGGCGTAATGCTTAAAAAATAAATCTTGCGCTTGCTCAAATAATGCGCTTTCAGGTGCAATACTTGATTGGCCTACTAAACAGCGCCTAATCAACATGACCGCACCTTCGCCAATGTAACGTTCAATAAGGCTGGGCGGCAATGTTGGCTTATGTAAATCTTGCAGCATTAGGTTAGCCGCCGCCGCAATTTCTGGAGCGGTGTGTATTAAAGTGCCATCTAGGTCAAACATAATGGCCTTAACTTTAAATTTCAATTTGTGCCAACGCCTTATTGCAAGATCTAAACAGAATACAGGCTTGCTTTAAACTGTTGCTAAAGATGCACGCAACTCGCTAACAATGGTGTTGTAACGATTTTTATCAGTGTCTAAGCCTTTGGTAAAAATTGCATTTCCCGCAACGAATGTATCTGCACCAGCGCGCGCAATTTCAGCAATATTTTGTGCGTTTACGCCGCCATCTACTTCTAAATAAATCTCGCGGCCAGTGGCTGCGGTGTAAGCATCAATTTTTGCACGCGCTAAACGTAATTTATTGAGTGTTTCTGGAATGAATTTTTGCCCGCCAAAACCTGGGTTTACACTCATCAATAACACCATATCTACTTTATCCATCACGTGGTCTAAATAATGTAATGGTGTGGCTGGGTTAAATACAAGGCCAGATTTACAACCTAAATCGCGTACCATGGCAAGGCTACGGTCAATATGTTTTGAAGCTTCTGGGTGAAAAGTAATAATGTTAGCGCCTGCTTTGGCAAAATCAGGAATAATGCGGTCCACAGGCTCTACCATCAAATGCACATCAATAATACCGCCCACTTTGCCTGCAATTTCACGTATTGCCTCACACACTAAGGGGCCAATCGTTAAATTAGGCACATAGTGATTATCCATCACATCAAAATGCACGAAATCGGTGCCAGATGAAATCACATCATCAATTTCTTGGCCAAGTTTGGCAAAGTTAGCCGATAAAATACTGGGGGCAATTCTATATGTTTTGCTCATTTTGGTAATCCTTACGTGAATGTGTCAGCGAATTATTTTATAAAACGTTATTTTAGCGTACTTTTTTATTGTTTCCACCTGTCGTTAACGCGTTTTTTCTCTCACAGCATCAAAGAGTTGGTAAAATAGTCACATGCAGCTTTATACCATTGGCGTGAATCATACAACTGCGCCTATATCCATTCGTGAACATGTGGCGTTTAATAACGATACTTTGCGCCATGCGCTCAGCGATTTAACCGCCCATAATGCGGCTGAAGCGGCTATTTTATCTACTTGCAATCGTACTGAAATTTACGTGCAATCGGCCACGCCAGAGCCTATTGTGAACTGGCTTGCTAAGTACCACCGCTTAGATTTAAACAATATTCAACCTTACACTTACACGCTAAGCAATCAAGATGCGGTTAAGCATGCCTTTCGCGTCGCATCAGGCTTAGATAGCATGGTGCTGGGCGAGCCGCAAATTTTAGGGCAATTTAAGCAATCCGTTAAAATTGCACAAGATGCGGGCACGCTGGGCACGCTGCTGCACAAACTGTTTCAACGCACATTTGAAGTGGCCAAAGAAGTGCGCACCAATACTGATATTGGCGGCAGCTCTATTTCGATGGCGGCGGCGGCAATTAAATTAGCGCAGCGTATTTATGGCGATATCAGCCAGCAAAAAGTATTATTTATTGGTGCTGGCGAAATGATAGAGTTGTGCGCCGACCACTTTGCTACACAAAAACCAAAATCGATGACTGTGGCTAACCGCACTATAGAGCGCGGCAATAGTTTGGCTGAGAAAATTACAATGCAGGGTGTTAACGCGCAAGCTATTTTGTTGCACGATTTACCCGAGCGCTTTGCTGAGTTTGATATTGTGATTACCAGTACCGCAAGCCAGTTACCGATAGTAGGCTTAGGCATGGTAGAACGCGCGATTAAAGCGCGTCGCCACCGCCCAATGTTTATGGTCGATTTAGCCGTACCGCGTGATATAGAGCCAGAAGTTGCACAGCTTGATGATGTATTTTTATACACTGTAGATGACCTTGCACAAGTAGTAAACGATGGCATGGAAAACCGCCAAAGCGCAGCTGTTGATGCTGAAATGATTGTGGCCGCGCGGGTTGAAGGCTTTATGCAATGGCTTAAAAAACGCGATGCCGTGCCCACCATTAAAGCGCTGCGCGACCAAGCAGAAGCGGTACGGGTAACCGAGCTAGAAAAAGCCCTTAAGTTAATTCAAAAAGGCGAAAACCCTGCCATTGTTTTAGACATGTTAAGCAACGCACTTACCAATAAATTTTTACATGCGCCCAGCCACGCGCTAAATGCTGCACATGGCGACGAGCATGCAAGGCTAGAGCTTATGCTGCGCCAACTTTACCAAATTAAACACTAGATAAACCTAAATATGCTTGCAACTTGCAAGTGTGGCGCTTATTACTACAAGCTTGTGTTTGATTAAAATATATACCATAATGGTTTCTTTATGGTATATATTTTAATTTTCAAGGTTTAATATGGCTACATCCATTACACTTAAAAATATCCCAGATGATATTTATACGAGCCTGCGTGAATCTGCAAGTGCGCATCACCGTAGCCTTAATGGTGAAATTATTGCCTGCTTAGAACAAACGCTATTACCCGCAAAAAATAATGCCAATGAGCACTTAGCAAAAGCACGCTTATTACGTCAAAACTTAGCGCCATATAACTTCAGTGCTATTGATATTGCAGCAGCAATTAAAGACGGTCGCGAATAATTGGGCGCTAGACAATGATAGTTGTTGATACTAACGTAATAGCTGCTTTGTATCTGCCTAATGAGTACACAGAAATAGCAGAAAAGCTATTGCTACAAGACAGCGATTGGGCAGCGCCGCAACTTTGGCGAAGCGAGTTACGCAATGTACTGATGCTTTATTTGCGTAAAAAAATGCTTAATTTTGAGCAAGCTTGTCAGATTCAAAATCAGGCAGAGTCGCTACTTAGTGCGCATGAATACCAAGTCAATAGTGTCGATGTATTGCGTTTAGCAGAAAGCAGCCAATGTTCGGCTTACGATTGCGAGTTTGTGGCACTTGCCCGTTATTTGCAGCTGAAATTAATTACTCAAGACAAACAAATTTTGGCGCAATTTCCGCAATATGCAATTGCGCTTAAAAATATAGCGATATAACCAAATAGAAATGATTCAAGCATGAAACCAAGCATGATTAGAAAGCTCGCCACCTTGAGCGAGCGCTTAGAAGAATTAAACCGCCTGATGAGTAGCGAGGGCGTGACCAACAACATGGATAATTATCGAAAAATTACCCAAGAACACGCGGAAATTACGCCAATTGTTGAGCAATATCATTTACACGAAAAAGCCGAAGCCGATATAAAAGAAGCGCAAAGCATGTTGAGCGACCCAGACATGAAAGAATTTGCACAAGAAGAAATTGAAAACGGCAAAGCAACGCTAGAAAAAGTAGAGCTAGATCTACAAAAGCTGCTATTACCAAAAGACCCCAATGACGATAAAAATATCTTCTTAGAGATTCGCGCAGGCACAGGTGGTGACGAATCTGGCTTGTTTTGCGGCGATTTATACCGCATGTATTCACGCTATGCCGATCGCCAAAAATGGAAAGTCGAGATTATGTCGGCTAACGAATCTGAAGTTGGCGGCTACAAAGAAATTATCGCCAAAATTGAAGGCTATGGCGCGTATTCAAAAATGAAGTTTGAATCTGGCGTGCATCGTGTGCAACGGGTGCCCGATACCGAAACGCAAGGCCGTATTCACACCAGCGCCTGTACAGTGGCTGTGTTGGCAGAGGCAGATGAAATTAACGATACCATTATCAACCCTGCTGATATTCGTATTGATACCTACCGCGCTTCAGGTGCTGGCGGTCAGCACATTAATAAAACGGATTCTGCCGTGCGCATTACACACGCCCCAACGGGTATTGTGGTGGAATGCCAAGAAGGCCGCAGCCAACACGCCAATAAAGCACAAGCCATGGCCGTGCTGGCAGCCAGAATTAAATCTAAACAAGTAGATGCGCAAAATAGCGCGATTGCTTCTGAGCGTAAAAGCTTGATTGGTTCTGGTGACCGCAGCGAGAGGATTAGAACCTACAACTATCCGCAAGGCCGCATAACCGACCACCGCATTAACCTGACGCTATACAAAATTGACGCGATTACTGAAGGCGATATGGACGAGCTGATTGGCGCACTGATGGCTGAACATCAAGCTGATTTGCTGGCGAGTTTGGGTGACGATAATTAAATGT
Source organism: Methylotenera sp. (assembly GCA_031373695.1). Classification (GTDB taxonomy): domain Bacteria; phylum Pseudomonadota; class Gammaproteobacteria; order Burkholderiales; family Methylophilaceae; genus Methylotenera_A. Next base: position 7,509 of record JANMNC010000023.1, read on the forward strand.
GAGTGACTCTCAAATAAATTCTCATGTTGAATGGATTGTACAATTACTGCTTATTCCAAAACGATTAAGCTTTCGTTGGAGAAATCGCAATCGAACTAAAGTTACTGAAAGTCTTATTTTTGTACTTAAGAAGCGATACGATGATGCAAATAGAGCAAATCTTCCCATCTATTGCGAGATTTATAATGTTGGTCTTTTTATTGCACTTCTTGAACGTGATATAAGTTCATATAATAGGAGCCTCTTTTTTGCAAAGTCAGAATTAGAGCGGCAATTTTTTGCTAGGGGACTTGCTGTATTGTTATATGAAGGGGCTGAAGACTTGCCGAAACTACTTGGAAAGCAATACAGAATCTCACTTAAAGCTCTAAATTTAGAAGATAAAGTTTTTCAATCTTTGAACGAAATTAGTTCCGAATTAAATAAATTCAAAAAGAATCATTCTGATTCTCTCTTTAAAATTCGCAATTATATTGGCGCACATAGAGACCATGATGCATCAAAACAATTGGAAATATTTTCCGCATTAAAATCAATAGAAATCTATCGTCTGGGAGCGGAGTTTTCAGAGCCTATTGAGAATCTTGTTAGCTTTTATACTTATTTACTTAACCACATGCACAATCCATTTGTGATGCTGCAACAAGTGGCGAAAACAATACCGCATGAAAATTAGCAGTCTTCTATCAATTAAAATTGCGTTATTGCATGCAACCATCCTACTCAGCCAAGTAGGGTGGGTCACTTGTGACCCACGCGTTGCAATGGTGAAATCAGCTACTACCGCGCGGGTTCAAGAACCCACCCTACCAATTAAATTTTAACGATAGGCGCTTGCCCACTTAATTAATGACCAACTTTCACTCCATTCAATCTGCACTTACAGACGCCACAGCGCTAATCAAAGCGCAGCATAATGGTGTTGAAACAGCCGAAACTGCAAAAGCTGAAGCGCAACTTTTGTTGCAAAGCATGTTAAATGTGAATCGTGCATGGTTAATTGCGCATGAAAATGATGCTCTGGAAGCCAATATCCATGCGGCTTACAGAGCACTGATTAATCGTCGTATAAATGGTGAGCCCATTGCCTATATTTTGGGTGTGCGTGA